>JAITHS010000037.1 GCA_031279875.1 Tannerella sp. | reverse complement strand
GATTTTCCATACAACCATTAAATAGGGAAAAAGCAGTTCGAGCGATACGAACTGCTTTTTTTTTGATTAGCGCAAAGATAGTGAAAATTTAATCTATCTCAAAACTAAACTCATCATAGTCGGCTGTGCGACATGCGAATTGCTGTGTTGTGGGCGAAACGGCAAAGAGGGGAGAGAAAGTTTTAACATTGATTGTTTTGCCGTCGGGAAGAAATTCGAGGATACGAAGCCAGCCGTCGCCGCCGTTACCGTGCCAGCCGCCACCGAGAGCTTGAGCGTTGAATACCATTTGTCGTACTTTTTTTCCGGCCGCATTGACGTCGGTACGGAAAGCAAGGTGTTTACGTTCATCATTAGGCGCTCCGATATGTCCGGCAAGAACCAAACAGATATTTTTTGACGGTTTAACTAATTTTTCGAAAACAGCAGCGCCGAAGTTTGGGCCTGACAATTTGTAGTTTTCTTCTTTGATATGGTTATTGTCGGCGCTCATGTACGAGTGAGTAAGCAGAATAACCTTATAATCAGCATATTTGTCCTTATTAATAATTGATTTAGCCCATTCTATAATTTCGTCTCGCGGTGCAAACTCCAGCACAAGGAAAAGAAACTTAACGCCATGCGGCGACACAAGTTCGTATGTTGCGTTAGTAAGCGACGGCATGTTGTTGGAATCTACTCCCACATCGCGTAACTTATTTCGCATAACTTACGGCACGTGTTTCGCGGATGACCGTTATTTTGACTTGACCGGGGTATGTCATTTCGTCTTGTATCTTTTTGGCGATTTCGTTTGAGAGGCTTTCTACGGACTTGTCGTCAATCTGGTCGGCTCCTACGATGACGCGCAGTTCACGACCGGCTTGGATAGCGTAGGTGTTGACAACGCCGGGGTATGCTCTGGCAAGGTTTTCGAGGTCTTTGAGGCGTTTTATATATGCTTCTACTATTTCGCGGCGTGCGCCCGGGCGTGCGCCTGAGATAGCGTCGCAGACCTGTACGATAGGGGCTATCATTGTTTGCATCTCTATTTCGTCGTGGTGAGCGCCGACGGCGTTGCAGATGTCTGGTTTCTCTTTGTATTTCTCGCAGAGGTTCATACCGAGTATAGCGTGCGGCAATTCGGGCTGGTCGTCGGGGACTTTGCCGATGTCGTGGAGAAGTCCTGCTCGGCGGGCTTTTTTTGGGTTTTGTCCTAATTCCGACGCCATGATAGCGCAGAGGTTAGCTGTTTCGCGGGCGTGCTGGAGCAGGTTTTGTCCGTAAGACGAGCGGTATTTCATTTTGCCGACAAGGCGGATAAGGTCGGGGTGTAGCCCGTGAACACCGAGGTCAATTGCGGTACGTTTGCCTGTTTCGATGATTTCTTCTTCTACCTGTTTTCTTACTTTTGAGACTACTTCTTCGATGCGTGCGGGGTGGATGCGTCCGTCTTGTACTAACTGGTGCAGTGCTAAACGTGCTATCTCGCGGCGTACGGGGTCGAAGCCGGACAGGACGATAGCTTCTGGGGTATCGTCAACGATGATTTCGATACCGGTAGCGGCTTCTAATGCGCGTATGTTGCGTCCTTCGCGTCCGATGATACGCCCTTTGATTTCGTCGTTTTCGATGGGGAAAACCGACACGGAGTTTTCGATAGCCGTTTCGCTGGCGACGCGCTGTATCGATTGTACGATGATTTTTTTCGCTTCCATGTTTGCCGTCATCTTGGCTTCTTCCATTATCTCGTTGACATAGGCGGTAGCGTCGGATTTGGCTTCGTCTTTGAGTGATTCGACTAATCTGTCGCGGGCTTCTTTTGCTGAGATACCGGCGATGGTTTCGAGTTGTTCTACTTCGCGACGATGCGCATTTTCGAGGTCTTGACGTTTCTTTTCGACTATTGCAAGTTGCGTTTGCAGGTTTTCTCTTATGGCGTCAACTTCTACGTTTTTACGTTGCAAGTCTTCCTGTCGCTGGGTAAAAGCCGTTTCACGCTGTTTGAGTTTGGATTCACCGGTCTGAATCTTCGAATTGCGTATGGCAACTTGTTTTTCAAGTTCTGCTTTGAGTTGAATAAATTTTTCCTTCACTTCAAGCATCTTGTTTTTCTTAAAGACCTCTGTCTCAAGTTCAATTTCTTTAAGCCGTTTTTCTTTGCTTGATTTCGACAGCATTTTGATAATAATCCATGCTACTATGCCTCCTGCAATAAAGGCTCCAATACTTATTACGATTTCCATTTTGTTGTGTATAATTTAGTTATAAAATAAAAGTAAGCCTTTCAACTTTTTGTTGAGGGTTTCTATCTTTGACATTACGGCGTCAGTATCTATTTGCTTTTCGAGTCTCAAATGGCTGATAGCGATGTCGAGCGCTACGAGAGCCATAAGTTCTTCGTCGGATAAGACTTTTTCGGAAAATTTGAGCCTCCAGTTGAGGATTTTTTCTTTTAACTGCGCTGCTGCTTTCCGTACTAACTCTTCTTCGTCTGCATTTATCGTGACAGGATATTTCTTGCCTTCGTTGCCGAGTTCTAACATGACTTGCAATGTTTCTGTCATAACTATCTGTTTATAAGAGCAATACAACTATCCACTTCCCGCACTAATTTGATAACCTGTTTGCGTACATCAGCTATTCCGTCTGCGTGTGCGGATAGTTGCTTGGCTGCAAGCAAGTTAGTATATTTGGCAGAAAGTTCTTTAACTGTCAGATTGAGATTCTTAATTGTATTTTCTTTCTCTGTCAGAGTTTTTTCCAGTTCTTTGACGCGACGTTGTGTCTTTTCGTTAAGGGCAACAATCTCGTTGATATTTTCTTCAAAAACTGCTAACAGATTAATATCTTTTTCAATCATTTTCTACCAAATTGGGCGCAAAAGTATATATAATTATTGTAAAAAAAAATTTTTAAGCAATTTTTTTTCAATAATTTTTCAAAATACGGTCTGAAAGACTGTCTGAAAGGTTGTCATGCAAGCCAGACAATGAGGTCGTCATCTTTTTCTTCAAAGACGAGTTTGCCTTCTTTGGCAAGCCATCCTATAGCCGAGAAGATGATTTTGTCGGTCTTGATTTTAGTAGCCTTTTTGAGGTCTTTAACAGACATTTTACCGGAAGTGCTTAACGCTGTCCAAACGGCTCCGGCTGCCGTACCAATTGATTCTGTTGACATAATTGTAATATTTAAAATTCGGTGCAAATATAATCATTTTTTTTTATTTCCAAGTTTTTTCTGATAATTTTTTCTTTATCTTCAAAATTTTCTCTGTTGAGTTCGTCCCACAAAACATCTTTGAGGCGGTCGATTCCCAGCCCTGCTACCGATGAGATGAAGACGGACGGGATTTTAGACGGCAGTTTGCGGGATAAGGCGGTTTTGCTTTTTTCGTCAAGAAGGTCTGACTTGGAGATTGCTATTACGCGGTTTTTCCATGCCAAATCGGGGTTGTATTTTTCTAATTCGGCGCTTAGGATTTCGTATTCTTTTTTGACGTTTTTGCTGTCGGCGGGTAGCATGAAGAGTAGCAGCGAGTTACGCTCTATGTGTCGTAAAAATCTGATTCCCAGACCTTTGCCGTCGCTGGCGCCTTCGATTATTCCGGGTATGTCTGCCATAACAAACGATCTGTTGTCGCGATATTTGACGATGCCGAGATTGGGTTCGAGAGTGGTAAAGGGATAGTCGGCTATCTTTGGTTTGGCGGCTGTAACGACCGACAGGAGGGTTGATTTGCCGGCATTGGGAAAGCCTACCAGACCGACGTCGGCAAGCAGTTTGAGTTGCAGTATGACATTGCGTTCTTCCGACGGTTCTCCGGGTTGAGAGTATCGTGGCGCTTGATTGGTAGATGTTTTGAAGTGAATATTGCCCCATCCGCCTTTGCCGCCTTTGAGAAGCCTTACGACTTGTCGGTCTTCGGTTACGTCGCAGATAAAAGCGCCTGTGTCGGCGTCGTGTACCGTTGTGCCGCAGGGTACTTCTATGTATCGGTCTACACCGTCTTTACCGGTGCTGCCTTTGGCGCTACCGGCGTCGCCCGGAGTGGCTATCACGTGGCGTTCGAATTTTAAGTGCAGCAAAGTCCAGAGGTTTCGGTTGCAACGCAGATAGACGTGTCCGCCTCTGCCGCCGTCGCCGCCGTCTGGACCGCCTTTCGGGATATATTTAGCCCGTCGAAAATGGGATGAGCCTTTGCCTCCCTTTCCCGAAGAGCAGTATATCTTGACGTAATCTACGAAGTTTGATTCCATAATTCGACTTTTTGTTTTATGCCCGCAAATATTTCCTCTATCGCTCCTATTCCATTTATAATCAGGTGTTTGCCTTTGGCTTTATAGTATTCGGCTAATGGTGCTGTTTGGGTATGATAAACTTTGAGGCGTGCCTGAATTGTTTCTTCGTTATCATCGGAGCGTCCCGAAATCTTGCCTCTTTCGATAAGACGGATAACGAGTTCTTCGTCGCCGACCTGCAAATCGAGCAGCACAGTTATTTCCGTACCGTGTTTGCGGAGTATCTTGTCTAACTCTTCCGCTTGCGGCACAGTGCGCGGGAAGCCGTCGAAGATGATGCCTTTGGCGCCTTTGAGCGTCTCGACTTTTTTGTCGAGCATCTCGCAGATGAGTTCATCGGGAACGAGTTGTCCCTTGTCTATAAAGCCTTTGGCAATTTTGCCGAGTTCGGTTTCAGCTTTCATCTCGGCACGCAGCACGTCGCCGGTAGAGATGTGAGCAAGGTCATAATGTTTTTTCAGCAAATCGCTTTGTGTTCCTTTTCCCGAACCGGGAGCGCCGAAAATTACTATATTTAACATATAAATTTTTAGTTTAAATAACTACTTTGTAAATATCTCGCGTATTACGCCCCAGTCCGTTGTAATCGAGACCGAAGCCGGTAATAAAATCGTTTCCTATCTCCAATCCGACGTAATCGGGTTTGAGGTCGCATTGCAGTGCGGCGGGTTTGAGCAGCATTGTTGCCAATTTAACGTCGGCAGCTCCTCTTTCGCGCAGCAGGTTCATAACATACCACATCGTTAAACCGGTGTCTATCACATCTTCAAGCAATATTACCGGTCTGTCTTTAACATTGCCGCGTATCGGCAAGAGTTCGCGCACTGTGCCTTCCGACTTCATGCCATGATACGACGAGTAAGCGGCAAAAGTCAGTTCGCTGTCCGGCGGCAAATGCTTCATCAGTTCGGCAACAAACATGAAAGCACCGTTAAGAACCCCCACAAAAAGCGGATTCTTACCTTCCATATCACGTCTGATAGCGCCTGCAATCCGCGCCACAGCCTCAACAATTTGTGCCTCGCTGATATACGGTTCAAACCATTTATCATGAAGTTTTATTTGCTGCATAGCCTGTTTTTTACATTTTTACGCCCGCAAAGGTAGTTATTTTTTTCAAAACGGCAAAATACATTGACGCAATGTTCGGTTCGTTACCCACAAAACGTTATCCACAAAACGTTATCCACAAAATAAAAAAAAATTCGTATCTTTGCAGGTGTTAATAAAAAAATTATTTGCAAATGGAAACAAAACCGAGAAAATTGCCGATAGGCATACAGACATTTGAGAAAATCCGAGAAGGGAATTATGTTTATGTGGATAAAACCGAGTATTTGGTTATTCTGATAGATAACGGAGTGATATATTTTTACGCCCGCCCGCGCCGTTTCGGTAAATCGCTGACGGTATCGACGTTCGACGCCATGTTTTCCGGCAAAAAAGAACTCTTCAAAGGACTTT
>JAITHS010000102.1 GCA_031279875.1 Tannerella sp. | reverse complement strand
TTCCATGCAGCGAGGGAGGCTTATCGACCTCTATATCGACGGACACAAATACGTTTCCGACCGTAAAGTGGTGATTTACGGCGAAGAAGATTTGGTTGTCGCACTCGCCGCATTTGTTTCGGAAACAGGAATGAAACCGGTGATTTGCGCTTCGGGAGGCGAAAGCGGACAGTTGCGCAAAATGCTGAAAACAACACTTGACGAACTGTTTTCGGAAAATACCCTTGTCGGAGAAGGAATGACTTTCGAGCAGATGGCAACAGCAATCGAACAGATGGAGCATAAACCGGATTTGCTTATTGGAAACAGCAAAGGGTATTATTTGGCACGAAAATTTGATATTCCGTTAGTCAGAGTCGGCTTCCCTATTCATGACCGCATCGGAGCAGCGCATAACCGGTTGCTTTGTTATGAAGGAGCAAGCATCCTTTTTGAGCAGATTGTTAATACTTTACTTGACGAACGACAGAAAAAGTCGAGCGTCGGATATAAATATATGTAATTTATTGATTATGAAAACAGAAAATGATTTGATTTCGGATGCCGAAGCAGGAAAACACCCCTGTTTTGATGAACAGGCGCGGAAAAAATATGCCCGCGTGCATCTGCCTGTGGCGCCGCACTGCAATATTCAGTGCAATTATTGCAATCGCCGATACGACTGTGTGAACGAAAGCCGCCCCGGCGTAAGCAGCGCCGTTCTTTCGCCGATGCAAGCAGTGCATTATCTTAAAGCGCTAAACGAAAAAATGCAGAATATCAGCGTTATAGGTATTGCCGGACCGGGCGACCCCTTTGCCGATCCGCAGGAAACGATGCAGACTTTGAGACTTTTGCATCGGGAATTTCCCGAAAAGATTTTTTGCCTCTCAACCAACGGACTTGACCTCAATCCTTATATCGACGATATTGCCGCACTCGGCGTTTCGCATCTTACTTTGACCGTCAATTCGCTGCAACCTGCAACTTTGGCTAAAATCTACCGCTGGGTGCGCTTCAAACGCCGTGTGTATCGCGGTGAAGAGGGTGGGGAAGTGCTTTCGGAACAGCAATTAGCGTCTATTCCGATGTTAAAGCGTAAAGGTATTAAGGTAAAGATAAACACTGTGGTTTGTACCGGAATAAACGACGGCGAAATATCCGAAATAGCCCAAAAAACAGCGTCACTCGGCGCCGACACAATGAACTGCATACCAATGTATCCTGCCGACAATACAGAGTTTTCGCACCTGAAAGAACCATCAAAAGAGTTTATCAAAATGCTTCGAGCCGATATGTCAAAATATATTAAACCGATGACGCACTGCGCTCGTTGCCGCGCAGATGCGGCAGGACTGCTCCGACACGATAGCGAGGATGCAATGTCTTTGATTGGACGGTTTTCGACAATGGTTGTCAATCAGGGCGAAGGGCGCTCTCGCGTTGCCGTCGCCTCTAACGAGGGTATTCTCGTTAATCTGCATCTTGGCGAGGCACGAAAAGTTTATGTTTTTGAACAGTCGCGCAACGGCTATCATTTTGTCGAAATACGCAATACGCCTGCTCAAGGCGGTGGAATGGAGCGTTGGAAAGAACTTGCCGAAAAAACGCTGGGCGATTGTCAGGCTGTTTTGGTGGCAGGTATCGGCGAAAACCCGATGATAATATTACAACAAAACGGCATCCGCGTAATCCGGATGAACGGACTTATCGACGCCGGACTTGATGCCGTTTACCTCAATCTCCCGCTTAAAACGCTGTGCCGTAGCGAATATACACGGTGCGGAGAATCGTGCAGAGGCACAGGTACAGGATGTGGATAAACATATTAAAGTATCTGATATGAAGCTTCTCGACACAACCCTTCGCGATGGCGAGCAGGCTGCGGGGGTAGCGTTTTCGGATGATGAAAAAGTACGTCTTGCCTATATGCTCGACGAAATGAGAATCGACGAAATGGAAATCGGCACGCCTGCGATGGGCGCAGCGGAATGTGCCGTAATCCGCAAAATAACGCGGGCTGGGCTTAATGCTCGCCTTACCGTTTGGTGCCGTGCGATGACCAAAGATATCGACGCCGCCGCTGCGACCGATGTTGAGGGCGTACACATCGCCTTTCCTGTTTCCGATATTCAATTAAATGTTTTTAACAAATCGCGCCAATGGCTTGACGACATCTTGCCGACAGTAGTGGAATATGCCCGCCGACGGTTTTCGTTTGTCTCCGTCGGAGCGCAGGACGCCTGCCGCGCCAAGCCCGAACAGTTGCACCGTTTCTTGCTTTCGGCGCAAAGCAACGCCGCCGAACGTGTCCGTATTTCCGATACGGTAGGAATAATGACGCCGTTGCATACTGCCGAAATGTTCGGCAAACTGCGCCGAGAATTTCCCGATCTACAGTTCGATTTTCATGCTCACAACGATTTCGGAATGGCAACGGCAAATGCTATAACAGCGTGGCAATCAGGCGCGCAGACTTTGAGCGTTACCGTCGGCGGACTTGGCGAAAGAGCCGGTAATGCCGCTATGGAAGAAATAATGCTCATCGGCTCACAGCGTTTCGACATTAAAAAATACGACACAAGCCGCATTTATGAACTTTGCCGATATGTTTCAGGCATCTCCCGCCGCCCTATTCCGGTAGCCAAACCGATTACAGGAGACAAAGTATTAAGCCACGAATCGGGAATACACATACGCGGCACGCTTGCCGATGTCCTTTCTTTCCAGCCGTTCGACGGCAAAACAGTCGGCCGCAAAACAACCGAAATATGCTCCGGCAAACATTCCGGAAAAAGAACTCTAATAATCAAATAAACACTTTAGGACACCTGCATTTATATTTGACCTTAAATCCGCAAATAATTAATGTCCGTCCATAAAGTCGCGGCGTCGAGGAAAGACGGTACCCCAAACCCTTGCAGTGGTTTTAAACCCTGCAAGCGGTTTGCGGAAGGCAGAAAGTACCACGTCATTGCGAGGAACCATTCAGCCAACCCTAAACAAATTAGGAAAAATGACGAGTGGCACAAAAGCCTCATAAACAAATAGATAGGCGGACTCGTCATTATAAGAAACGAAGCACTCCGGAAAACAGGAAATACGCCGGATTGCTTCGTTCCTCGCAATGACTCTCAACTCTCAACTCTCAACTCTTAATTTTTAATTCTTAATTTTTAATTGAAATTCAGCATCCATTCAAAAACATTCAGGTGTATGATACCGTTTCGGCTTTGCGGGAATGATTCTGTAGTGAGTAAATATTTCGGATAATTGTCTTATATTGTTTCTTTATAACCGCGTCGAAGCAGTTCCAGATAAACGGCGTTTTCCAGAATATGCCCTCGGTCGGTTGTTTTATCCCTGCCTGTTAGCACGTTAAGAAATCCCAAATCGACAAGGTATCAAATGATTCATATCAAAAAATTATTAAAATTACGGCTGCAAAAGTACGAAGAATTATCAAAACTTGCAAATTTTGCAAGTTTTGATAATTCTTTTTTCTGCGAAGAAACCATTTCTATATTCATGTAATACGTTATTAACCCAACTTGCATTTTGCGAGGATGTAATTATCTTGTAATCAGTTTGATAGTAATTTTTGATTTCAACTATGGGGTACTACAACTTTTTTTCTCATTTTGGGGTTAGACTGTTTAAAATTTAGTGCGCGATATATCATTGCCTGCTCCTGATTCGGACGTGTTATGTTGCG
>JAITHS010000002.1 GCA_031279875.1 Tannerella sp. | reverse complement strand
CTATTGAAACAGAAGAACTTAAATCGCTGACCGATTTCAGTGAAGAAAATATCAGATACTATTCAGGCAAAGTAACTTATTCCGCAACTTTCACATTAACAGGCAAAGAGCGCAGCAGCCGAAATATCGTTCTTGATCTTGGCAATCTGCACGAAATGGCTACTGTGAGGCTCAACGGGAAGCAGGTAAACGGTTTGCTGTGGCAACCACCTTACATTCTGAATATTACAGACGCTATCCGCAAAGGTGCCAATAGCCTCGAAATAGATGTTTACAACCTATGGCCAAACCGTCTGATAGGCGACGGCAAACTTCCGCCCGATAAGCGTTTCACCCGCACCAACATAGAAAAGTTTGATGCCTCCGGCGCCGACACTCTCCTTCGCATATCCGGTCTCCTTGGGCCCGTCAATCTGAAATTTTACGAGAAGTAATGACTGTGCCACGTCATCTTTATCGTTTTATACAACGTAATCCGCTAATATTCTTAATTCTTTTCCTTATCTTTGCGCCGTGATTCCGGGTCGCATCGTTGTGCGACCCGATAGTTAAAATTGTTATATGACATTATTAAACATTGAAACATCGGCGAAAATCTGCTCGGTAGCAGTAACGGCAGGGGAAAAGATACTCTTCGAGAAAGTCTCCGAAGAAGCTATGACACATGCCAAGATGACAGGCGTCTTTGTCGAAGAAGCGTTGAAATTCGCTCACGAACAGCACAAAACAATTGATGCGGTGGCCGTCAGCGCCGGACCCGGCTCATATACGGGGCTGCGTATAGGCGTCTCTACGGCAAAGGGCGTTTGCTTCGGATTGAATATCCCGCTCCTCGCAATTCCTACATTATTTATTTATGCCGCCAAAGCCGCAAAAGTCGCAAAAGTAGATAAAACGACAACGCAAGTCGATTTCTATTGCCCAATGCTCGACGCCCGCAGGATGGAAGTCTATGCGGCGGTGTTCGACACAAACCTCAACGAAGTAAAGGAAACTCATGCCGAGATACTGACCGAAGAATCTTACAAAGAGTATTCGGTGAAAGGCAGGGTGGCGTTTTTCGGCAACGGAGCAGACAAGGCCTCGACGGTCATCAAGCATGAGAACACCCTTTTTTTGCAAGGCGTAGAAATCACCGCCGCCGACATGGCGACGCCCGCAGCGGAGGCTTTTGCAGCACAACGCTTTGAAAATACCGCTTATTTCGAGCCATTCTACCTCAAAGAATTTATAGCTACGACACCTAAAAACAAGGTTTTCTGTGTTAATTAATCTTAATATTTTGGTTTTTTCAAAAATATTTCGTACTTTTGTTCTTTAAATACGACGAAAACGACGCAAAGAATGAACAATTATCTGATGATAAAAACACGTGACGAATTGTTACGTATTAATATTGAGAATATTCTGTACTTTGAAGCCGACAGAAACTACACCCGTCTTTTGCTGGCGCAAGGGATACAGTTTACTTTTGCCGTAAACCTCGGCAAGATAGAAGAAATGCTCGAATTACAACTCAGCGAACGCAATACGATACTCATCCGTGTCGGCAAAAGCCATATCGTAAACAAGATGCACATTTTGCAAATCAACGTACCCAAACAAAAACTGCTGCTGCTTGCCGAAGAAGGCAAACCACGTGAACTTTCAATACCAAAGGAACCTCTACGGACTATTAAAGACGCTCTTGAAGCCGAAGTACTCGGCGGCGATACGTCAGACGAACTCGTTGACTCCGCTACGAAACCGGCAAAGAAAAGAAAAAAATCACAATAAACATCAACGATGGAGATCAAAATAGGTAAGGCTGCCGACAATAACTATGTGATAGACGACCCCGAAGCGAGCCGTTATCATGCCGTTTTATTGGTTCGCGACGGCGGCGACCTCTTCATCGAAGACAAAAACTCCACCAACGGTACCTTTGTCAACGATATCCGCATAATCCGCAAAAAAGTACGCCCTAATGATACAGTCTCTTTCGGTTTGAAAAACACCGTCCGCGTGTCGGATATACTGCACTACGAAAACGATTACAGCGACGAATTTGCTGCCCTCAAACCGGTTTACGACAATTATATCAAAGAAAAAATCAAAGTACAATCGACTAATCAGTTCAAAACCAGGCTGTTTCAGTCGCTGCCTTTTGCCGTCATCGGAATGGTAGGCATAGTACTCGGCTTCATGGGACACACAAACCGCTGGCTGTTCGTAATCAGCTTTGTAGTAGCCGTTTGCGCCCCAACATTAGGCATCTACTTAGGCGCAAGGCAAGCAGCCAAAATACCGGCACAGCTGCAACGCCTCGCCAACAAATTCAAAATCGACTACGTATGCCCCAAATGCGGCGTTTTTCTCGGCGAACTACCGTGGGAATCGCTGGCAAACAAAAAACTTTGCCAAACACCAACATGCAAAGCAAAGTGGGTTCGTACATAAAAGTGTATGTTTTGTACAATATATTCAGCCTTTTGTTTGGCGGACGAAAAAAAAACACATTTAAATGATGCTGCCTCGCAAAAAACACCTAATTTTGCATCACGAATCATTAAAAATTAACGCATTATGAAAGATGGTTATACATTCGTTACGTTAGATAACGATATGCTGACAACAGGCGATGCGCTGTTCGTTGATATTGACAGTCAGGAAGTTAATGATATTGAGTTTGTTCAAGTCGATAACTCCTGCTCGTTAGACGTTGACTACATTACGGTAGATGACGGCATGTTTAACGACACCGATATCGATGCTTATATGTCAGACATAAGCGAGGCAGATGTTTCAATCATATTATGATTGCAGTCAAGTGCCCTCATTGTAAGATAGGACTCAAAGTTGACGAGAGTCGTATCCCGGAAGGTATTGTTACGTTTAAATGTCCTAAATGCAAAAAAGACATTCCTTTAACGTATCTTGACAACATCAGCGAAGAGCAGGAAGGCGAGACAATACTCGTCTTCGGGGCGAGTTCAACGTCCGGCGACAACACCGTCGGAACGTTGACCGTCTTGCCCGACGCCGATACTGCTCATCAGGTTTTTCAAATCAAAGAAGGGATATTTACGGTCGGTCGCGAAGCAAAAGTGTCGGTAGCCGATTTCTGTGTTAAAACATCCGACAAAACGATGAGCCGTAACCATATCCGTATCGAAGTAAAGAAAAAACCCAAAGGCAAGGGATTTTTTTATTGCCTGTCAGACAATAACAGCAAAAATAACACGTTATATAATGGAAAAAGTTTGGAAACAGGCGACATAATAGTGCTGCAAAACGATGACGAAATCACACTCGGCCACACTCAAATTCGCTTTAATGATAAAACAGACAAACCATGACAATAACGCTTGATAGACCGTTTGCCGCCACAGATAAAGGCAAACGCAAAAATAACGAAGACTGTATCTACCCCGTATCCGAGTTGGCGAGTGCGGGGCAGAAAATTTTTCTCGTATGCGACGGAGTAGGAGGCGCCAGCAAAGGCGAAGTAGCCTCATCATTAGCCTGCGAGTGCCTGAATACCTTTTTTGACACCTTTCTTGAACACGATAACCCTACGGAAGAATTTGTCAACAAGGCCGTCAGGTATGCCGAAGCGCGCTTCGACGAGTACATATCCCAAAACCCTGCCGCACAAGGCATGGCTACAACTCTGACAATGCTCTACAACGGTGCCAACGGCATCACCATAGCACATATCGGAGACAGCAGGATATATCATTTTCGTAAAGGATTGATAATCAACAAAACAGAAGACCATAGCCTTGTCAATTCATGGGTCAGGTTAGGCATTATCAAGCCCGAAGAAGCAGCCCACCATCCCCAACGAAACGTTATAACGAGAGCCATTACAGGCACAGCAATGCCGGTAGAAGCCGACGTCAAACTGATTACCGATATACGTCCGGGCGACCGGTTTCTGATGTGTACCGACGGCGTTACGGAACAGTTTTCCGACAACGACCTGTGCCTGCTTTTTGCTACCGCCCGTAATGCCGAAAATATTAAGGATACAATCGTAGAACGCTGTATTAATGAGGCGAAAGACAACTTTTCGTTCTACATCCTGCCGGTGCAGAAAACACACAAAAAGAACTAAAATATGAACTTACCTGACGGATACTTTTTGCAACACAAAAAATACCGACTGACCCGTACAATAGGGCAAGGTGGATTTGGTATTACTTATCTCGGCGTCTGGAACACCATTGTTAAAGGTGAACTCGGCGCCATGAGAACCGACGTACCGGTTTGTGTCAAAGAGTATTTCTTCAAGGATTATTGCTATCGCGACAACTCTACTTATGCCGTCAAAGTGCATTCGGAGACAGGCGAAAAACTGTTCAACAAGTTTAAAGAAAAACTTATCAAAGAAGCCAAAATCCTCTCCGACGTACATCATCCGCATATTGTCAACGTACTCGAAGTGTTTGAGGAAAACAATACGGCATATATCGTGATGGAATATATCGACGGCTGCTCGTTGAAGCATATGCTTGAAAATAAGGGCGTTATGACCGAAAATAAAGCCTTTCGATATATTCATCAGGCAGGTAACGCCCTTGATTTCGTTCATGAAAAAAATATATGTCACTTAGATATAAAGCCCGGTAACATTCTCATTGACAGGCATAATAACGCCCGACTGATAGATTTTGGCGTCAGCAAACGCTATGACATCGAAAATAAGGAAACGACGACTACAACACTGACCCTCTCAAAAGGCTTTGCTTCAATCGAACAGTATGACGACGAAGGAACGCTAAACTTCTCGCCTTGCCCCGACGTTTACTCGCTCGGCGCTACGATGTATAACATCCTGACAGGCGTCGTTCCGGTTGAATCAATCCTGCGCGCTACCAAAGATTTAACGCCGCTGTCTTCGCTTAATAAGAATATAAGCCCCAAAACGGAAGCGGTAATCCTCAAAGCCATGTCGGTCAGAGCCGAAGACAGGTATCAAAGCGTTAAAGAAATGCTTGCGTCGCTTGATATTCCGCCGTATGAGTTTGAAGAGCCTGAGCCGACATTGCCCGACACAGCAGCTTCCACCGGTTCGTTGCAGGACAGGGATGATGATACGGTTTATACCAATGCTTCCGATGACTTTGATAAGGAAGATGGAACGGTTGTTATCGGGGGCGAGGTAGAAACGGCGAAAGTCGCCTCGAAAGGCTCTTCCGCAACGCTTGTTACGGTTCTTGTTATAAGCGGTCTGCTGTTGGTCGCTTTCGCAGGCTATGCTTTTTACTATTATTATATCGGCAAAGAAAAGACTTATGTGCCGCTTAATGATGTGCCTGTGCGCTCATTTTCGCCGCTTAAATGGCATGAAGTAATAGAACCTGATACGCTTACCGTTACGCCTGTTACGCCTGTTACGCCCGAAAAACCTACTGTTGTGCCGGAACGCATCATTACTAAACCGCAGGTAACGCCGACAGAACGTATCCCGACTGTCGATAATAATCCCGATACATCATCGGATTCTATTTATAATCAGTTATTTATATCTGCAAAAGAGAAGATGAATGCCGGTAAATACTCCGATGCAATGAAAGACTTGGAAAAAGCGTCCGAGTTAAAAAATAACGTCGAATTGCACAATCTCATGAAAGAATGTACCGACAAAATAGAAGAAAAAAACATCGCCGACAGGCTTGACAAATACGAACTGCGCAGTAACTCTTTACGTCTGGGCAAATATTACATAGTTCGCGATAAAACGACCAAACTGTATGGCGTAATCGACGAGAAAGGCATTGTGCATATACCGTGCAAATACAAACAAGTAGAAAGAATTTCCGGTGGAAGAGCCTTTCTGCGCTCCGACGGCAAATACGACACTTACAACGACAGCGGAGAACTGCTCGAAACTGCCGTTGATTTTGAAAATTTGATACAATGAAATTTGATTATGATGTTATAGTGGTAGGTGCGGGGCACGCAGGATGTGAGGCGGCGGCGGCAGCGGCTAATCTCGGCTCGCGAACGTTGCTCGTTACGATGGATATGAATAAAATTGCGCAGATGAGTTGCAATCCTGCCGTCGGCGGTATAGCCAAAGGTCAGATTGTTCGCGAAATCGATGCTCTGGGTGGGTATATGGGTATTGTTGCCGATAGTACTGCTATACAGTTCAGAATGTTGAATATCAGCAAAGGACCGGCGATGTGGAGCCCGCGCACTCAAAACGACCGCAGCAAATATATTTTAGCATGGCGCGAAATACTCGATTCTATTCCCAATCTTTTTGTATGGCAGGATAATGTAACGCAATTAATCGTTGATAATAAGACGGTTACGGGCATAAAAACTGCTCTCGGCGTCGAATTTAGAGCAAAAGCGGTAGTTCTGACTAACGGTACGTTTCTGAATGGCTTGATTCATGTCGGCAGGCATCAGGTTAGCGGCGGGCGCATCTCCGAACCGGCTTCACACGGGCTTACGGAACAGTTGGTTGAACTCGGTTTCAAATCTTCGCGCATGAAAACGGGTACACCGGTGAGAATAGATGGTAAAAGCATTGATTTTGAGCATCTTACCGAACAAAAAGGAGATACGGGGTTTCATAAGTTTTCGTTTCTCGATAATGTCGATAGCAAACTTAAACAGTTGAGTTGCTTTACATTATATACTAACGAAGAATGTCATGACATTCTTCGTCGGGGATTGTCGGAGTCGCCTTTGTATAACGGTCGGATTAAAAGTATCGGACCGCGTTACTGTCCGAGTATCGAAACAAAAATCGTTACTTTTGCCGACAAAGACCGTCATCAGTTGTTTCTCGAACCGGAAGGCGAAAATACTAACGAATACTACCTCAACGGCTATTCTTCGTCGCTTCCGTTTGATATTCAGTTGCGCTCGTTGCAGGCTATCCCCGCTTTTAGAAATATCCAACTCTATCGACCCGGATATGCTATCGAGTATGATTTTTTTGACCCGACACAGTTGCTTAACTCTCTGGAAACCAAATTGATAAAGAATCTGTTTTTTGCCGGTCAAATAAACGGTACTACCGGCTATGAGGAGGCGGCGGGGCAAGGTTTAATGGCGGGTATCAACGCTCATGCCAACAGCGCCGGTGTTGAACCGCTGGTGCTTTCGCGCGACGAGGCGTACATCGGCGTACTGATTGACGACCTCGTTACCAAAGGCGTTGACGAGCCGTATCGAATGTTTACTTCACGCGCCGAATACCGGATTTTGCTGCGTCAGGACAATGCCGACAGGCGTCTGACGGAAAAATCATTTCAAATCAAACTTGCAGATAAGGCAAGATATGAGTTGTTTAAGAGGAAAATGTCTGTTATTGAGAATATTACGCTTTGTTTGGAAAACATTTCCGTTACTCCCGCCGAAATCAATCCGCTGCTTGAACAGTCAGGCACGGCGCCGATACCTCATGCCGTGAAGCTTATCGAAATACTGAAACGTCCGCAAATAAATCTTACTAATATGCTGATAATCAGCGTATTATCCAATATTCGTGCGTTGTTGGAGCCGTTGACGCCACAACTGCAATCCGAAATAGTAGAAGAAACGGAGATTTCGGTCAAATATGAGGGTTACATTCGCCGCGAACAGCAGATTGTAGAGAAGTCGTCGCGACTTAATAGTCTGCGTATCAAGGGGAAATTTGATTACTCGACAATACAATCGCTATCGACCGAAGCCCGCCAAAAACTCACCGCCATAGACCCCGAAACAATAGCCCAAGCTGCACGTATTCCCGGCGTCTCGCCAAGCGATATTAATATTTTGCTTGTTTTGATGGGACGATAACCCACGCAAGCGGCTTTATTCAATTACGAATTAAAAATTACGAATTACGAATTACGAATTACGAATTAAGATTTTTTTTTCATAACTTTGCAGTCCGAAAACAATAATTATTGACATTATGCAAGACATAAAATTAAATACTATTGAGGAGGCGATAGAAGATTTTCGCGAAGGAAAATTTCTTATCGTAGTTGACGATGAAGACCGTGAGAATGAGGGCGATTTCATCATCGCCGCCGAAAAAATAACACCCGAAAAAGTCAATTTCATGATGAGTTACGGACGCGGGTTGCTATGTGCGCCGCTTACCGAAGAACGATGCGAAGAACTTGACCTCAACATGCTGGTAGCGCTCAATACATCGCCACTTGAAACGCCCTTTACCGTTACGGTTGACAAACTCGGAGGCGGCTGTACCACAGGCGTTTCGGCTTACGACCGGTCGGAGACTATCCGCGCCCTCGCTTCTCCCGATACTAAACCTGCCGACCTTGGACGACCCGGTCATATCAATCCGTTGAAGGCACGCTCGCGAGGAGTTTTGCGACGTGCCGGACATACGGAGGCGACCGTTGACATGGCGCGACTTGCCGGTCTATACCCTGCCGGCGCTCTCATTGAGATACTTAACCCAGACGGCACGATGGCACGATTGCCGCAACTGCTTGAAATAGCGTCCCGTTTCGACATTAAAATCATATCTATCAGTGACTTGATAGCATACCGTTTGTTAGCCGAATCGCACGTCGAAAGAGGCGAAGAAGTACGTATGCCGACCAAATACGGACATTTTCGCTTAATACCTTTTCATCAGAAAAGTGCAGGTATTGAGCATGTTGCACTCATCAAAGGAGAGTGGAAAGCCGACGAAGCAGTACTTGTTCGCGTACATTCGTCCTGCATGACGGGCGACATCTTCGGCTCGCTACGGTGCGACTGTGGCGACCAACTGCACAAGGCGATGAGATTAATCGAACAGGAAGGACGCGGCGTCATCCTCTATCTCAATCAGGAAGGACGCGGTATCGGGCTGATGGACAAGATAAAAGCCTACAAATTGCAGGAGGAAGGCTATGACACTGTTGACGCAAACCTGCACATTTGCCACAAAGCCGACGAGCGCGACTACGGTGTCGGGGCGCAAATACTCCGCCGGATTGGTGTCCACAAGATGCGTCTGTTGACCAACAACCCTATCAAACGTGTCGGATTGGAGGCTTACGGATTGGAGGTAATTGAGAATGTTCCGGTTATAATAGAGCCAAACGAATATAACGAGTTCTATCTCCGCACAAAACAAGAGCGCATGGGACATGAACTTCATTAATTATAAATTATATGGACAAACTTGCAGGGATTATTCAGCAGAACATTGAGTTGTTGTCTGATTATGAGACGCCTCAATACAGGCACATACCGCGTAACGTAGGACAGTCGTTACCGAATATGACGGCGGTAAAAGAAATTATCGCCTTGTTTAAGGATATTATTTTTCCGGGATTTTTCAGTGAAGACAGTTTTAATGTCATTACTCAAAAATATTGTCTTGGTATCAGGATGGAGCAACTCGCCAACCGCTTGACGGAACAGATACGCAACAGTTTGCAATTTTTTAAACCTGACGGCGTGTCCGACAAAGATATACCCGACGCAGGTGATATTGCGCAACAGTTTCTTACCAAACTGCCGGACATCAAACGCTTACTCAGTACCGACGTGCAGGCAATGTTCAACAACGATCCTGCGGCCAAAAGCGTGGGCGAAGTTATCATCTGCTACCCAAGCATTCAAGCAATGATTCACTATCGGATGGCGCACGAACTGCATATCGTCGGCGTTCCGGTACTGCCGCGCGTCATCACCGAACTGGCGCATTCATTGACCGGTATCGACATCCACCCCGGCGCATCTATAGGAGAGTATTTCAGTATCGACCACGGCACAGGCGTCGTTATCGGCGAAACGGCAATAATCGGCAACCATGTTCATCTCTACAAAGGAGTAACGCTCGGAGCGAAAAATTTTGTTATGGACGAGAGCGGAAATCCTATCAACGTGCCGCGACATCCGATTATTGAAGATAATGTGGTGATATATTCCAACGCGACTGTGCTTGGCAGAATTACAATCGGACATGATTCGGTTATCGGCGGCAACGTGTGGCTTACCTACAGCCTCCCGCCGTACTCGCGCATAACACAGCAAAGAGCTACCGGTATGACAGATTATTGCATTTGACAGCCTCATTTTTTTCTCATCAGGTCGTTAGGCGTTATTCCGAACTGTTCTTTGAAACATTTTGTGAAATATGACGGCGATGAGAAGCCGGTCATGTAGCATACTTCATTGATTTTGTAGTTTTTTTCCGAAATAAGTTTTGCGGCCTGTTTGATGCGTACAAGTTTGATATAATCATTAGTTGTAATGTGGGCGAGACCTTTGATTTTGCGGTCAAGAGTAGAGCGGCTCATACATACTTCGCTTGCTAAATTGTCGATAGAGAAGTCGCTGTCGGTAATATTGTTCAGGATGATGTTGTTGATTGTTTCGATAAATTTGCGGTCTGCTTCGCCGGTAGCGATAGCGTCGATAAACGAGTATGGCGAAGAAAGGAAAGCATCTTTGAGGCGTTGGCGATTGTTGAGGATGCTTTGAATACGTGCCAGAAGGAAATCGGAGGAGAACGGTTTTTCGATATATGCGTCGGCTCCGGCTTCGATACCTTCGATTTTGTCGCTGAGAGCGGTTTTTGCAGTAAGGAGAATGATCGGTATATGGCTGTATTTGAGGCACGTTTTGAGTTGTCGGCAGAGCGTAAAGCCGTCTATACGCTGCATTTTGACGTCGGAAACGATGAGATGAATTTCGCAGGAGTTAAGTTTTTCCATTGCGCTGTCGCCATCGTCGGCGGCAAGCACGTTGTAGGCGTCGTTAAGCAGTTTGCAGAGAAATTGTCGCATGTCAGGATTGTCTTCTACGACGAGAATTACGGGTCGTTCGTTGATAAAGTTTGGGCATTGGAAGTTGTCGGAATAAGGCGGCGTTGTTTCGGTATCGGCTGACGACGGCGGTACTGTAGTAAGCGGTATATCGACGACAAAACACGTTTGAGCGGTATCTGGGTCGAGAAATACTTTGCCGTGAAGCAGTTCGGTTAAGTGTTTTACTATTGCCAGTCCAAGTCCTGCACCTTGTCCGTCTTTGCGTTGTTCGCGGAAGAAGATGTCGAAAACTTTTTCGCGGTTTGCGGGCAAAATGGGTATGCCGTCATTGGCTATTTTGATGATAAAAGAATCGTCGGTAAGATGAAGCGACAATGATATTTCGGATTTCGCATATCTCGTGGCGTTGTTCATCAGATTGCTGATTATTTTGGTCAGCGCTTCGCCGTCGATATATGACATCGGCGGAGTGTCGGGAAAAGATGTGTTGAGAGTGATGTTTTTCTGTTTGATGACGGGTTTAAACCATTGCAGGATGCTGATGATGGTATCCGAAATATTTGTTTGGGTATAGCAGAGGATGAAATTTTCGTTTTCTACTTTTGAGAAATCAAGCAGTTGGTTGCAGAGCGAGATTAGTCTGTCGATGTTTAAGCCCATAATATCCATGTTTTCCTGAAAATCTTCACGGAGATTGTCGGGGAAGAAAGCTTCGTCAGCGACGTTTTTACGGCAGATATATTCAAAAGGCGCTTTGATGAGGCTTAACGGGGTTCTTATTTCATGTGAGACGGTGGCGAAGAATTTCAATTTGGCATCGTAGATAGCCTTTTCTTTTGCGCGGTTGAGGTCGTCTAACTTCTGCTGCCATTTGAAGGCGTTGCGTTTGCGAATATATCGGTAAATGAAATATATGCAATAGCAGATTAAGAGCAGATAGCAGTATTTCATAAAAGCCGATGACCACCATGGTGAGGCTATGGTGATGGGCAAAACGGTAGGAATGTCGTTCCATAGACCGTCATTGTTTGAGCCTTTGACTTTAAACTGATAGTCTCCGGGTGGCATATTGGAGTATGTTACGGAGTGATTATTTCCCATTTCAATCCAATCGGTATCGTAGTTTTCCATTTTAACGGCATATCGGTTGAGTTCGGGCGCGTTATAGCTGAGGGCAGCATAGTTGATGGTTATGGTTGATTGATTGTGTTTGAGGTTGAGCGGAAGGTTGTTGAAGACGGGGATATCGCGGTCGAGGGCGCGTAATTGTGTTATGACGACGGTTGGAATGAGTTGATTGCTGCTGATGTCTTGCACTTTGAATCTTATAAATCCTTCTCGGCTGCCGAAATAAAGCCTTCCGTCGGATGCGAGGATGCCCGATTTGTAGTTAAACTGGTCGTTGAGAAGTCCGTTTGAGCGTGTAAAGGTAGTGATACGCCCGTCTTTTGTCATTCGGCAGAGGCCTTTGGTTGTAGATAGCCAGAGGCTTGATCTGTTGTCGTCAATAACTTTGTAAACGGTATTAGCGGGTAGTCCGTCGGCGATTGACCATGATCGGAAGCTGTCGGTTTGATAGTTATAGCAACTTACTCCTCCTCCTTCGGTACCGATCCAGATGCGTCCGTCGCTGTCGGTTGAGAGGCTGATGCAGTAGTCATAGCAGAGTGATGTTGGGTGTGTAAAATGATCCCAGCGGTTTGTTTTGGTGTTTAGTCGGTAAACGCCTTTGCCGTAAAGCGCGACCCAGAGGTTGTGTCGGCTGTCTTGAAGGATGTCGGATATAAATGTGCCGTGTGGTATTTCTTTGATGATTGTCATGGTGTCGTTATGGGCGGAATATTTAATGAGATGAAGCGTTGTGCCGATATATACATCGTTGTTGAAATCGGGGCATAATGCCATGACGGTAGTGTCGAAGGGGTGGCTGATGTTTTTAATCAACTGTCGTCGTATGCCGGTTGTGGTGTTCATTATTTCAAGTCCTTCACCGATATATCCTATCCAGAGTTCGTTGTTGTGCATCATCAGTGA
>JAITHS010000338.1 GCA_031279875.1 Tannerella sp. | reverse complement strand
GTTATACATTTGAAGCTTTCAATCCTTTGATGACGGCATTCGTAAAGCCGTTTTCTTCCATTGCGTTCAAGCCTTTGATTGTAATGCCGCCGGGAGTTGTTACGCAGTCGATTTCGCTTTCGGGATGGCTTTTGCGCGCGTCGAGCAGGGCAACGGCGCCTTTAAGTGTCTGCATCACAATCTCTTGCGCCTGTGCCGGATAGAAACCCAACTCTACGGCGCCTTCCATGCACGCCCTGATATACCTGAAAGCGTATGCTATGCCGCATGATGCCAGCGAAGTGGCGGCGCCCATGAGGTTTTCATTGATGACAAAAGTAAGCCCAAGCGTTGCAAACAGTTTAACGATTATATTCGTCTGCTCGTCGGTAGCGTTATACGGAGCGATGAAATTGACGCTTTCTCTCACCTCGACAGCCGTATTTGGGATGATGCGAAAAAAGGTCGGTTCGGAATCGTCTTTGTCAAGAAAACGCGAAAGTTTGAAAGTATTGATGCCGGCTGCTACCGACACAAACATTTGCCGCGAATAATCCGTAACAGGTTTTATTTCGTCGATGACCGTTTCTACTAACCACGGCTTGACGGCTATAATAACGACGTCGGCATTTTTGACCGAAATCACGTTATCCGTACTTGTAACGATTTCAGGATTAGAAGCGCGTATTTTCGCCAAAACAGCGTCCGATTTATCGGCGCAAATGATGTCGGAAGCGCTGATAATATTACTTTTACTTAATCCCAAAGCTATTGCTCCGCCGATGTTGCCGGAGCCGATAATTGCAAGTTTCATTTCTTAAATCTTATTAAAATTTATGCTGCAAAGATAATAAATAATTTTTAATTATTACCTTTGCAGTCAATTTTAATAATAATTTTTATGAAAAAAATATTTTTTTATTCCGCACAGTTGCTGATAGCGTGCATTATGACGATGAACGCTCAGGACAATGTTAGCGAAGGTTACAATTTTACAACGATTAAAGAACTGAAAATTACTCCTGTAAAGAATCAGAGCCGTTCCGGTACATGTTGGAGTTTTTCCGGAACGGGTATGCTCGAAGCCGAACTGTTACGTACAGGTAAAGGCGAGTTCGACCTCTCCGAGATGTTTGTAGTCAACAAATGTTACATCGACAAGGCCGACAAGTATGTTCGTCTGCACGGCAATCTCAACTTCGCGCAGGGCGGTGCTTTTGCCGATGTGCTGTATGTCTTGAAAGAATACGGCGCTATACCCGAAGAAGTCTATAATGGGCTTAACTACGGCGATACGATACATGTTCACGGCGAATTGGAAAACGCGGCGAAGGCTTTCATCAAGGCGATAGTCGAAAATCGTAACGGCAAACTGTCGCCCGTCTGGAAATCAGCTTATAAGGCTATTATCGAAGCATATCTCGGCGTTATCCCCGAAAAATTTACTTACAAGGGAAAAGAATATACGCCGCAAAGTTTCGGTAAGATGATAGGACTTAATGCCGACGATTATGTTTCGCTGACGTCCTACTCCCACAAGCCGTTTTACTCCTCTTTTGCGTTGGAAATACCCGACAACTGGCTCTGGGCGCCGTCGTATAACATTCCGTTAGACGAGCTGATGAAAGTTTTCGACAATGCTATTCAAACCGGCTATACCATTGCATGGGGCGCGGATGTCAGCGAGAGGGGCTTTTCGGACGGTATCGCCGTGATGCCCGACATCGAATATGAAGAAACCAAAGGCTCCGACGCCGCACACTGGATAGGTCTGAAACGCTCCGACAGAGAAAACAAAATCAGAAACCTCTTCAAAAGCCCGTGCAAAGAAATCGACGTAACCCAAGAGATGCGTCAGGAGGCATACGACAATTACCAGACGACCGACGACCACGGAATGCTGATCTACGGCATCGCCAATGACCAAACAGGCAAAAAATACTACATGATAAAAAATTCATGGGGTACGGAAGGCAAATACAATGGTATGTGGTATGCCTCAGAATCGTTTGTCGCTTTCAAAACTATGAATATTGTAGTTCATAAGGATGCCGTTCCGAAAGATATCAGAAGCAAATTAGGCATCAAGTAATATGGATTCTTTACTTGAAAAAACAGAACTCGCCCGACAAAAAGGCCGTTACTGGCGCAGAGTCAGAAACATCCTCACGGGAGTACTGATTTCATGCCTGCTCATCTGGGGAAGTATAACGTATTATTACCCCGTCAAAAAAGGCGTCAAAGCAGGAAAGTTGAATCAGGTCGTTTATAAAGGCTTTATTTTCAAAACTTACGAAGGCAAATTATTGCCCGATTCAACATGTTTGATAGCGAATGAAGCGAAGATACAAACATCCGATTTCGTTTTTACGGTAGCAAACAAGGCAATAGCAGAACAACTGATGCGCACCGGCGACAAGACCGTAGAACTGCATTATACCGAATATTTTAAGTCGATACCCTGGCGAGGGTCATCGAAATATGTTGTAAACAAAATAGAGAAGATATGTTCAGAATAGGATGCCACCTGTCGATTTCGGGCGGCTATACCGCAATGCTCAAAGATGCGATGAGTATCGGCGCTAATACATTTCAATTTTTTACCCGCAACCCGCGCGGCGGACAGGCAAAAGCTATCGATGAAGCTGATATAGCGTCATTTTTGGCTCTTGCCGAAGATAATGATGTGTCTCTTTTCCTCGCTCATGCGCCTTATACAATGAATATCTGCGCTGCCGATGCCGCAATACGACGCTTTGCACGAGATACCTTTGCCGACGACCTCCGAAGAATGGAGTATCTGCCCGGCAGTATGTATAATTTCCATCCCGGAAGCCATGTGGGACAAGGTATTGATGCCGGTATAGAGATGATTGTAGCCGCTTTGAACGATACTCTTTTACCTTCGCATTCTACTACCGTTTTGTTGGAAACAATGGCAGGAAAAGGTAGCGAAGTAGGCGGTAAGTTTGAAGAACTGAAACGTATTATTGACGGCGTTAAACTGTCGGACAAAATAGGCGTTTGCCTCGATACTTGCCACATCTACGACGCCGGATATGACATCGTTAACGACCTCGACAAAGTGCTTGACGAGTTCGACAACATTGTAGGGCTTTCGCGACTGCACGCTATCCATCTCAACGACAGCAAAAACCCCTACGGCAGCCACAAAGATCGCCACGAAACTATCGGCAACGGCTCTCTTGGCATCGAAACATTAACACGCATCATCAATCACCCGCGCCTGCGCAACCTGCCGTTCTACCTCGAAACCCCAAACGAACTGCCCGGCTATAAGGCGGAAATCGCACTGCTCAAAGAGTGGAGAACGTAGTTAATTATGAATTATGAATTATCATTCGCTATTGATGACGGCAGAAAGCAGAAGGCAGAAGGTACCTCGTCATTGCGTACAGGGCATTCGTTCATAATTCATAATTCATAATTCATAATTCACAATGTCTTATTCAAACTTTTACGGCAAGACCGGCATACTTCACTCATCGGTAGCTCGGATTATGGGGACGCGATTTGATGCGCTGCTGATTGGAACCGACGAGCAGCGGCTCAAAACTCTTTGGGACAACATAGAACGCCAACTGCGCCGGATTGAGAAAATGCTCAACCGCTTCGACCACGACAGCGAAGTATCGCATGTCAACACCGACGCACAGTTCACCACCGTTACGATGTCGGAAGAGTTCGACGCGGTGATGCTCGACTGTAAAAAGTATTACGAACTGACCGACGGCTGTTTCGATATCACAAAGAAAAATTTTAACAACGTGATACTCAACGCACAAACCGTTCAATTCAACGAATATGGTCTCTCGCTCGACTTCGGCGGCTATGCCAAAGGATACGCCTTAAAACATATCAAAACAATGCTGCACGAAGCCGATATAGAGCGGGCGTTAATTAATTTCGGCAACAGTTCGGCGCTGGCGACAGGCTCACATCCTAACGGCGACAGCTGGTCGATAGGCATTGAAGACCCTTACAACAACGGCATTACTGTGGCGACAATTAAGATGAAAGACTCCGCACTGTCTGTTTCGGGCAACTCGCCTGCAAACCCGCAGCACATAATCGGTAATGCCGATAAGAAGATGATTACCGCAACCAAAATGGTCGCCGTCGAAACCGAAGACCCGCTTGACGCCGAAGTGATAACAACAGCTTGGATAGCATCCGGCAGCCTCACCGAACCACAATGGATGAAGAATTTTAACGTAAAAACAATATATATAATATGAACACTAATAGATCGGAAACCGGAAGCCAAGATGCTTTCGACACTCAAACAACCGTTTCCCGCCGCGACTTTGTTAAAACAGTCGGTCTGGGAGGTTTGGCAGCTATGTTCCCTTGGCTGCAAGCATGTACTAATGACGTGGCGACAGCCGTTGCAGGCGAAAAAGTCCGCATCGGCATCATCGGCACAGGCTCGCGAGGTATGTATCATATCAACAATCTGTTAAATATGCCGCAGGCTGAAGTCATAGCGCTATGCGACGATTATGAACCTCATCTTCAAAACGCAGCGGCATTATATCCGAAAGCAAAGACTTACGACAACTATTGTCATCTGTTAGACAACAAAGATATTCAGGCCGTTATGATTGTAACGCCGCTTAATGAACACGAAAAGATGGCTGTTGATGCTTTATCAGCCGACAAACATGTGTTTTGCGAGAAGTCTATCGCATTGACTACCAACGGTTGCCGTGCCGTTTACGACGCTTACAGGAAGTCGGGAATGGTGCTTTATATCGGTCAGCAACGCCTTTTCGACACCAAATATATCCGCGCTATGGAGATGATTCACAGCGGTTTGATAGGTACTGTTACCGATATGCGGGCGTACTGGTATCGCAACAACGACTGGCGCCGACCAGTGCCGTCGCCCGACCTCGAACGCCGCATCAACTGGCGCCTCTATCGCGCTTCGTCGGCAGGATTGGTTACCGAACTTGCCGCTCATCAGTTGCAGGTCGGCGACTGGGCGCTTGGTATGCATCCCGATTACGTTTCGGGCTTCGGAGACCTGATTTACTGGAAGCAGGATGCTCGCGAAGTTTACGACAGCATCAGCCTCGTATATCACTATCCTAACGGCGTCAAAATGTCATACGAATCGGTTATCTCCAACAAATTTCTCGGACTTGAAGAACTGATACTCGGCGACAAGGGTAGCATGGAACTCGAAAAAGGAAAATACTACTTCGAGAACGCACAACCGGCACCCGGTATCCTGCAATTGATTAATCAAATAGAACACGGTATCTTCGACAACGTATCGTTTGCCGGTCCGAGCTGGGTTCCCGAAACGGCGTCTATCAACAAAGGCTACTTTGTAACCGATAAGGTACAGGTTACAAGCGGAGAATCATCTACCGGCTCGGCTGTTGACGACGGTTCCGCCGCCCTGCTCAACGCTTTTTGCAACGCTGCCGTAACAGGTCAAAAGAACGACCGCCTCGTCGAAGAAGCCTACTACTCGTCTGTCCTCGCCCTGCTCGGCTTGCAGGCAATGGAAGAGCAGCGAGTAATCAAATTCCCCGACGAACTGAAAGTGTAGTTTCCCAAAATATCTCAAAACCATCCTCTCCAAAAACCTTCTTGAAAATCAGCGAATTAGAAAAAACTTTCAAAATTTTTGAAAAAAAGTCGTCAAAAAATTTGGTAGATTAAAAAAAAGTCCTTACCTTTGCACCCGCTTTTGAGACAAAAACAGGTTTTCAACGGAAAATTTCAAGGTCAAAAGAAGCGAAAA
>JAITHS010000245.1 GCA_031279875.1 Tannerella sp. | reverse complement strand
CGGGAATTAACATGCGGCTTGTTTACGCAACATTGATTCCGATTTTTACGGCAAGCACGGCGACAGGGCAAAATATGAACCCCGATACCGTCATCTCGAAACAACTGCCCGATGTGGAGGTTGTCTCAAAGGCACGTCCGTCGGTGTCGAAACAATCGGCGCCATTGCAGGTGTTGGAAAGCGACGATATCAAACGTTTGGGTATCAACGAGTTGCACGAAGCCGTAAAGCGATTTTCGGGCGTT
Organism: Tannerella sp.; assembly: GCA_031279875.1. GTDB lineage: Bacteria > Bacteroidota > Bacteroidia > Bacteroidales > Tannerellaceae > Tannerella. The sequence goes on along the minus strand of JAITHS010000245.1, from coordinate 3,944 downwards.
ACGGTCAAAGATTACGGCGGCATCGGCGGACTTAAAACCGTCTCGATACGCAGTCTCGGAGCGCATCATACGGCGGTTAGTTACGATGGTGTTGCCGTTGCCGATGCGCAAAGCGGGCAGATTGATATAAGCCGTTTCGCGCTCGACAATGTGGAGATGCTTTCGCTTTCGACAGGTCAGAGCGACGATATTTTCCGTACAGCACGCCTCTATGCTTCGGCAGGAGCGCTCGAAATAAAGACGCAAAAGCCTAATTTTAAGGATTATAACCGTTCTATAACGACAAAATTGCGCGGCGGCTCGTTCGGAATGTTTAATCCGGCACTTACTTATAATCAAAAACTCGGCAATAGTTGGAGCGCCTCGTTATCAAGCGATTACATGCGAGCCGACAGCCGCTATCCTTTTACATTAATTAACGGGTCGCTCAAAACCCGCGAGAAACGCATCAACAGCGACGTTGAAACAATTCGCTGTGAAGCAGGCGTTTACGGCGAACTCGGCAAACGCGGCGGCAGGATAGAAACGAAATTATACTTCTTTGATTCCGAGCGGGGACTGCCGGGGTCGATACACCTCTACGACCGTAGCGCAACCGAAAGGCTATGGAACGATAACGCTTTTGTGCAGTCTCATTACAGCAATAACATTTCGGAAAAACTTGATATTCAGGCAATAGCGAAGTATTCATATTCTTTTACGCGCTATCTTGATATTAGCGACAACTACGCCGCCGGACAGCAGGAAGACCGTAATAATCAGCAAGAATATTACTTGTCAACGGGGTTTTTGTATAGATTTGTAGAGAATTTTTCTCTGTCTGCTTCCGGCGATTATGCTCATACATGGCTTAACAACAATTTTTTAAATGCTTTGCATCCTCTACGAAACACGCTTTTCGGCGTATTGGCGGCGCAGTATAAGACCGATGCTCTGACCGTAACAGGCAGTATGCTTGGGGCTTACATCTCCGACGAAGTATCAAACGGCATCAATCCGCCCGTCCGCAAACGCCTCACACCCGCTCTCTCTGCCTCGTGGCGACCGTTTCGGAATAAAGCATTTCGTATAAGAGCCTCATACAAAGATATTTATCGTATCCCTACTTTTGCAGACCTTTATTATCTCCGGATGGGAAACAGCGGATTGAAACCCGAAGACGCCACACAGTATAATCTCGGCTTGACGTGGAGCGGCAGCAGCGGGCAATTATTTAATTATCTTAACATTACCGTTGACGGATATTATAATAAGGTTGAAAATAAGATTGTTGCGCTGCCGACGCTGTATATCTGGCGAATGCTCAACATGGGTGAGGTTGAGATTAAGGGTTTGGATGTGAATGTTGCCGCCGAAATCCCGCTCACGGCTTCAATTAAAACCATACTGTCGGGCAATTACACGTTTCAGTCGGCAGTTGACATAACCGATTCAAAATCAAAGAATTATCGCCACCAGATACCTTATACCCCGCGTCATACGGGCAACGGCTCAATTGCCGTCGAAACGCCTTGGATCAATCTGTCGTGGCTACTTACAGCCGTCGGAGAGCGATATATACTGCCGCAAAACATAAAAGCCAACAGGATAGATGGTTACGTGGAACAAAACGTGTCCTTGAACAGGACATTTGCCGTTTTCGGAAGTTCTCTTCGCTTACAGGGCGAAATACTCAATATTGCTGATACTCAATATGATGTGATACAATTTTACCCCATGCCCGGAAGGTCGTGGCGGTTTAGTCTGATATTTATTTTATAATATATTATTAATCAATTAATTAAAAGATTTATGAAGAAAAAAGAGATTAAAGTTCAAAGTTTAGAGCTTGCCGCGCTTTTTGCAGGCAGCAAACAATTCGTTTTCGCAGCAATGATTAGCGTTTTCATGCTGTCATCATGCGCGAAAGAAGATGACCCGCAACCGCAACCGGTTGAAACAAAGGATTATATCTACGTCCTGAGCGAGGGCGATTACAAATCCAACAATTCCTCTCTTACGTTATATAATGTAGAGGATTCGACTGCGACGACCGACTATTTCCTTACCCAAAACGGCAGAGGCTTGGGCAACACTGCACAGGACATCATCGTTTACGGCAGCAAGATTTACATCTCGGTCTATGGCGAAAAGCGCATCGAAGTAACCGATCTTGACGCCAAAATCATCAAGACTATTGAAACCGGCAACCACCAGCCTCGCTATCTGACATCATACGGCGGCAAGGTTTATGCCACTTATTTTGACGGCTTCGTTGCCCGTATCGACACCGCGTCTTATGCTGTTGAAACGACTCCCGTAGGACGAAATCCCGAACAAATGGCTGTTGCAAACGGCAAACTTTATGTTGCCAACTCCGGCGGAATGGATTACGCTTCCGAACTCGGATACGACAAAACCGTGTCGGTCATCGATTTATCACAGTTCAAAGAAATTAAAAAAATCCCCGTCGAAATCAATCCGCGCAATATGATTGTTGATAATCAGAACAATGTATATGTTATTTCAATCGGCGACTATGTTTTGACGCCTAACACGATTCAAAAAATCAATTCCTCAACCGACGCTGTAACAAAACTCGACATTCAGGCTTCATATTTTACACTGCTCGGCTCGAAACTTTATCTGCTTTATTCCGAATACGACGAAAATTGGCAACCTACAATTACTTACAAATCGTATGATATACAGAGCAATACAATACTGTCCGACAATTTCATCGGTAATGTTACATTTTCTGCCGACGGCTATCAAATATCTTCCGACAGCGAATCGGGCGAATTATATATTATGGTCTCCGACAATATTAACAACGGCGACGTTTATATTTTCGACAAAGATTTGAAACTCAAAACCGGTTTTGAAGCCGGCCTCAACCCCAATAAGGCTATCAGGATAAGGAAATAATTTCATAAGGGAACCTCGAAAAAATCAATTTTTAGAGGTTCCCATAACTCCGGCAGTGCTAATGATTTTATTTATTATTTCTGTTTCTTTGACCGGATCAGGTCTGTCGAGTATGGCCGACGATAAGGCGATGCCCGACAGACCTGCCGCCAATATATCTGCTATATCTGCTTTGGTGATGCCTCCGACAGCAATTATCGGCAGTTTGATACCATGCTCCGCACACTGCTTTATAATACGCCGGTAACCTTCTAATCCGATAACCGGACTAAGGTTTTTCTTTGTCGCAGTAAAACGGAACGGACCTAATCCGACATAGTCAACTCTTTCGTCGTTTAATTTTTTAATATCATCAAACGTATTTGCCGTGCCGCCGATCTTAAAACGCGAACCGAGTATTTCTCTTGCTCTGACGGGAGACATGTCAAGTTTTCCCAAATGAACGCCTTTTGCTTCAACATTGAGGCATACTTCCACATAATCGTCGATGTAAAGATCGGCGTTATATTTGTCGCACAAGCGTTTCGCCTGAAATGCAACCTTTTCTACTTCCGATACAGGCGTGTCTTTCATTCGCAACTGAATTTGACGGCAACCGCCTTTCAGTGCTATTTCGACCGATTGCAGATAATCGTATTTTTTTGTCTGATGTGTAATGAATAACAATCCTTTCATTTTTACAGGGCAATATTAGTTGATAATTTCTAAAAATACAGGGCAAAGATAGTATAAATTTTTGAGATTATATGCAATCGGATCGAAATTAATTTTGATTATCCTGAAAAAGGCAACAGCCAACGTACCACTGTATATCATCGGCGATTATCTGAAATAAAACGGACTTTCCGGTCATATTCAAAAGCGTGTAAACCAATCAACCAACGGTTTGATATTTTTACATAATTAATCGAATCTCGGTTTGATATTTTCCGGAAAAAGAATTATCTTTGCAGTCGTAAAATATTATTGAACGATATGAAATACATTAAAAGACAAATTGATACGGTATTGTTGGACTGGAAAAACGCTAAACGGCA
>JAITHS010000198.1 GCA_031279875.1 Tannerella sp. | reverse complement strand
AGAGAGAAATTTAATTTGCCGAAATTCATCGGAGCGTATTCTAATGAGCAGTTAAGGTTGTGTATCAGCGCTTTACGCGCAATTGCGTAAGATATGGCAGGCGAGATAGCCAGCAAGTTGTGCTCGCCGATTTTGAGCCGCAAATCAAACGACTGTCCCAAACTGAAACCGTCAACGAAATTAAATCCTTGAATGCATCCTAAAATACCGTCATAACGAAAAGTTAATTTGCTGCTGTCAATCTTAACCGTCTCACCGAGAAGGATATTTGCTATCCTCTTAGCGACCGGATGTGAGCGTCGTTCGAGCGAATCTGCGCGGCGGATACTATCTTTTTTCAGGTTTAGGCTGTCGCGTTTGATATAGCTGCGCAGTTCGTCGATACCGAGCGGCACGGTACGGGTATGGCTCCAAAACGTCGAATCGCGCTTAAACGCAAGGCTGTCGCGCGTGGTGATGATGATAGAATCTCTTGACGGTATTTCAAGGCTGCGCTTTTGTTGTTTAACAGCTTCGGATTCAACGACTTTATCCATCAGTTTTGCCATTTTGTAGGCATCGCGGGTGGTAAGGTTTTCTTTGGCGTAGAGTTCCTCGAGTTGTTTCATCACTTTGTTTTTTTGCTTTTCGTCGCCGGATGTTTTTTTCGCTGTCTGGGTTTGAGTGCTGTCAAGTTCGTTTGCTTTGTTTGGTTTGTTTGCTTTGTTTGGCGCAGTGTAGGAATTGGTTTCCAGCGATTTATATTTCACCGACGAGAAAAATTTCCCGTTACCTCTTACGCCTATAACGTCGGCTTCAATGTTAAAATCGTAAGATACCGGTAGCCATACATCGGGTTTTACTTCGTTATAGTACATCTTGAAACCGGTAGTTAAACCGCTTTCCTGCCGCGTTAAATCGGCAATTTGCACCGCCCAGACGTCTTCGATGATATAAATAGTCCCGCTTACAAGGGTGCCGTTTTTCTTTCGCGGTATGACACGAATTTTCCACACCGTATGCCCGTTTTCGGAGTATAAATCTTCCATTTTGAACTTATAGAGCGAAAACGAGCCGGTAGCAAATAACCCTCCGAAAGCATTAGGATGATAAATATTGTTGAGCAACGCCGACGCAGTCATATCATTGGTAACTTTAAACTCCGGCGGGATAGTGCTTTTGACTGCCATAGTCCGCTGCTCGTATCTGTCAGGTTCAGTGTATTTTATCTCGCTTTGCGATTCATAAAGCAACAATTGACCGATAAGTTTTTCCATATCTTTGCCTGCCGCTTTGCGCAAAAGCCACGGAAGATGTTCTATCTTAAACGAGCCTTTGACATAAAGACTTGACTCATAACTTTTTACCTGACGATAATAATACGGCGCACGAGCGATAACATTACGCATAACCCGATATGCCGGGTCTTCCTTGTTTTGCGTAACTATGACCTCTTTAAGCGAATATGTTTTTTCCGTCAATTCGATATTAAGTTTCAAACCGTCCGCCGAAATATTGATATTCAGCATTTTACGTTCATATCCGAGTGATGACACTTCACATGAATAGTTGCCCTCAGGCAGTTTCACCTGAAACCGTCCGTTATCGTCGGCCATAATCCCGTGTGCCGTTTCGCGGATATATAATGTCGCGTTTGGAACAGGTCCGCCTTTGGTGTCAACTATTTGCCCCTCAAACGTTTGAGCGTTAGCAATAAAGTCGGTCATCAAAAATAAAAACAAGGCCATCAATGCCGCAAATTTGTTTGTCATAATACGCAAATTTGCCGCAAAAGTAATGATTTTATTCGGAAACGTGTCTTTTTTGAAATAAATGTTGTAATTTTGCGTTGTTATTTTATGATTATCATTATATGACAAAAATATGAAAACTATGACTAATCCGTTCGTTACCAATGGTTATGCCGGTGCGGAGTTCTTTTGCGACAGGGAGCAGGAAACTAAAAATATCATTTCTCTGCTCAAAAACGGAAATAATCTGGCGATTATTTCACCGCGCAGACTTGGCAAAACAGACCTTTTGCGGCACTGTTTTGCGCAGGACAGTGTGAAACACCACTATTACTGTTTTATCATTGATATTTACGCTACTCGCTCGTTAAGTGATTTGGCGAATAAAATGGGTAAACAGATTTTGAATACGCTCAAAAGCAGAGGTAAAAAGGCGTGGACTGTTTTTGTGCAATCGCTGAAATCCGTCAAATCCGAAATTTCTTATGACATAAACGGTAATCCGTCATGGTCGGTCGGATTGGGGCAAATTCAAGATCCGGAAACAACGCTCGACGAAATTTTTCATTATCTGAACAATGCCGATAAGAAATGTTTTGTTGCAATAGATGAATTTCAGCAAATCACAAAATATCCGGAAAGCAATCTTGAGGCTACTCTACGTACTTATATTCAATATTGCAGCAATGCACAGTTTGTTTTTGCAGGTTCGCAACGGCATTTGATGGGGGCGATGTTTACAGCTCCGTCGAGACCGTTTTACCAAAGCGTTACTGTGATTAACCTGAGTACAATTCCTTTGGAAAAATATCGTAACTTTGCTGTCAAGATGTTTGAAAATTACAACAAACAGATTGATAAACAAGTTGTTGACGAACTTTACAAACAATTTGACGGTATTACTTTTTATCTCCAAAAGATAATGAATATTTTGTTTATGAATACAGACAAAAGACATACCTGCCGGACTGATATGATTGAGGCGGCAATAAGATATGTCGTTGATTTTACGGCAAGTACTTATGAAGATTTGCTGTATCAACTGCCCGACAAACAAAAGCAGGTGCTTGTTGCAATATGCAAAACGGGCAAAGCGAAGAATATCCTTTCACAGAAATTTGTAATGAAAACCGGTATGACAAGCAGTTCTATAAA
>JAITHS010000194.1 GCA_031279875.1 Tannerella sp. | reverse complement strand
AAGAGCTTGTACATGCTGCTTTCCTTTTAATAGCCAATCAACCGAAATCCAGTCTTTATCTGCCGTATTAACCCAGTAATCAATATGTTGTTGTTTTGTCATCATATAATGATACTTTTATAACACTGCAAAAATATGTCTTTAAGTTCAATTAACCACATTTTTACAGCCAATCGCATGTAAACCAACATATCAAAGAACTCTTGTGCGGCGGATCTTTTTTTTCTCCGCTGCGGCTTTCTATCAAGGGAGGGCGAGACCGTTTCCCGCCCCCATCTCAATCGGATTATCAAAATATATTCATGGTCTTGCTGAAGGCGTTGGACGGGACGTTGAGGTTCACATTAGTTGCCACCATACTGACGCCTTCGCAGTCTTCAACCAGCATCAGCAAGCCGTTCCACGTGCCGACTTTGTTTGTGCAACCATCACCGGTATAGGAAAATACCTTGCACAACTTACCTGCGATGGTTTCGTCGGTAAGGGTTGTAAAGCCGGGTGCCTGCGCAAAAATCGCTTCGTCGTAGATGAATCCGGCAAAGAGTACGCCTGCCGAATTGCCTTCGTAGGGGAAATCCATCCATGTTCCGGCAGTGCCTATGGTATAGATTTTTGCCAGCTCGTCGAAGAGAATCACCGTATGGTCGGCGGTTCCGTAATTACTGTCCCAGCGCATGCGCTTGCCGTGATTGTCGAAGGTGATAATCATTTCCGAGCCGCTCATGAGATAAGTTACTGAGGCTTTGTCGATAGAAAATACGGAGCCGTCGCCCGGTTCCTGCGTGCGGCAGGGCAGTTTGACGTCCTGCGTTACAACCGTTCCGCCGGATTTGCCGGGGATGCTGTGCGATACTTCGGACGAATAATCGCTGTAATCGCTGCTTTTGACTTTAACGGTTACGGGCGTATTGGCGGGAACGAATACGCTGTACTCGCCCTTGCTGCTGGTTACGGCAGCGGTCTGATCGACGGTTACTTTGACGTAGGACACGGGGTTGTTCTCGCAGTCGGTTACTGTTCCGCGAATGGTAACGCGCTCAGCGGGAACGTCGAGATTGTGCCACGAGAAGTGCGCGACACTGCCCACATACACATTGCCTTGCAGCGTCGCCGTGCCTTCTTCTATCCAGACGCCGCGCTCGTCGTCGAAATACCAGAGCGGAATTGTGGCGGGAGGATTGTTCCCCATGCCGGCGGGAATGGGAAATGTGAGCTCCGACGTTGTGCCATCTTTCAGTTGCAGGGGATTTCCGGCATTGTCGGTGAGCGTAATTTCTGTCATTCCGTACGACAGGAGCTGAACTTCGCGGTTGTCGGAACGGATGGCGGCAAGGTCGCCGCCGGGCATCGTTGCGTCAAAATCGGCGTCATTGGGGTCGAGGTAAAGCATGTCGGCGGTTACCGTACCCGTGTAGGCAGAGCCGTCGGCACGTACCAGCGACGAGGCTGTAATTTCGGCTTTCATGCCGCCTGCCGACAGCGTTTTGTCTTCGCCCGCATTGAATGTCGCCTGCGAACTTGCGCCGCTGTTGCCCTTGCGCCGCATCACCACATCAAGCGTCATTTCGTCGGCTTTTACGCTCGAACGGGTGAGAGCGAAATACCCGCTTTTCTCGAAGCGGACAACGGTGCGACTGTCCACCGTAGCTGCCTGTTCAAAGGCAAAGGTTCCGTCGGCGCCGGTGGTTGCGTTCAGCGAGCCGGTGCTCACAAGAACTCCGCTCAGCGCATTGCCGACGGCGTCGCGCACTGTGCCGGATAAAGTAAGGTTTTGCATGACGATTTCGCCGGTTTTGGGTTCGTCGTCGCTATCGTTCTTTTCGCACGAGGCGAAGCCGACTGTTGCTGCGACAAGGGCAACTGTTGTCGCCACATTCCTGAAAATAACTCTGAAACTTTTCATTTCTCTTTTTTTGATTTATGTTATACATATTGTTTGCTTTTCGACTCTCCATTGAGTTTTACGCTGCAAAGTTCGGAAGCAAAAAAATATCGCCATACCCCCCTCAGGAGGGGTATTTTAAACCCGGACGTAAAAACCCACCAAGGGGGGTATGGCAAACTCAAAATTTCGTCAATAAATAGAAAATATGGACGGAAATTTGCCGAATATTGCGAACAGTTTTTAAAGAATCTATCGTTATGGACAGCAGTATTTCGCAAAAAATAAGGGAAAGAGTTAGTCGTATAGAGGCTGGCAAGTTGTTTGCCATCAATGATTTTTCCGATATGGACAACGACAAGCTCATTACGCGGACACTCTCGCACCTGCAAAGCGATGGCGTGATTGTCCGCGTGGCGGCAGGTATTTATAAGAATCCGAAACATACACAGTTTGGCGTATTGTACCCGATCATAGACCAAATCGCCCAAAAGATTGCAGGGCGCAAATTGTGCCCACAGGCGACACGGCTTTGAATATCCTGGGCTTTTCTACGCAAGTCCCGATGAACGCCATTTACATTACCAACGGTGCAAAATGGAAAGTGAAAGTCGGCAACCGGAACATCATTTTCAAAAATGCTGTGCAAAAAAACAATTCAAGGGAAAACTTTTACCGCTGATAATCATTGCATTGAAAGAACTCGGCGAAAGCAGGGTAACAGACGCAATCAGGGAGAAATTCAAAACGCTTGTTTTGGAAAGCAACACAGAAGAAAGGGCTACAATGTTGCACGATTTGTATTTGTCGCCCGCGTAGATTAAAGAAATACTTTTACCAGTCATAAAACAGTAACAGAATGAGCATTTGGCAGAAATACAACAATGATGAAAAACTGGTGATGCTGCAACAAACAGCGGCGGCAAAGCAAATCATAGAACAGGCGGTCGAAAAAGACTGGTGGGTGTGCGTAGCACTGAACGCATTGGCAAAAACTTCGTGGGCTGACTTTTTGCAGTTCAAAGGCGGTAAATCATTAAGTAAGGCGTGGGGTGATTAACCGTTTCTGCGAAGACATTGATTTGGAGGAAACCGTTCATTCTTTGATTTACCGGACGACATCCCGCAACAACAAAGGGCAATACGCAAGAAGGCGTTTCACTACATAGAAAAAACTTTGATTGGCGAATTGGATAAATCATTGCAATCAAACGGCATAACCGGTTATGAAATAAAACTTGTTATCGAAAACAGCAGCGCAATGGTCGCAACGATTGAAGTGAGGTACAGGGGTATTCTCGCAACGGTTTTGACTATGTTTTGCCTGTTGTGAAAATAGAATTTAGCACCATGTCGCTCAATGAGCCGTACCGGGAAAAGAAATCACAACGTTTGTACATTCTTTATATCCCGACATTGACAATGAAATAAAATGCCTGTTTCGGACGGTTTTACCGAAACGCACTTTTGGGGAGAAACTGTTTTTGCTGTACGAAGAATACCGGAAAGAAAAATCGCGAACAACAAGAATGTCGCGCCATTTGTACGATTTGAAAAAATGATGGATACTTAATTAGCGCAATCGGCGTTACAGGATACGGATTTATACAAAACAATTATCCGCCATCGCGAAAAAATCAATAATATTCAAAATATTGATTATCAATCGCATTATCCTGATAAAATACAAATCTGCCCGCCGGACAGACTGCTTAAAGAATGCGAAGACGATTACCGGCAATTACAGCAAAGTTTTATTTATGATGATTCAAAAAAGACATTCGCCGAATTAACGGGACGGTTGCAGGAATTGACAGAGAGAATACGAAAAATATTGAACCGGGGAACGTAACCCCCCAAGGGGGGGTAGCGCAGGAAATTTATGTGCGCTACCTTTGCCGCATGAAATCAGGAAATTTAAAATGATTATACATAAGGATATGAAACAGTCAAGCCAAAGTTTACGGCAGTGTTTAGAGCAAACACTCCGGCGCCTTTTTAAAATTAAAGGTAATTTTACCCCCCCCCTATCTATTTATATGGCTGCAAATCAGCAGCTTATATAACAATCTATTTTTCTTCACTCTTTTCGCCGCTCAACGCGCAGAATATAGACAGTTTATACACCGTATATTCACAGGCAAAAGGTGCGGGACAAATCCGTCCGGCAAACGAAATATGCGCCCTGGCTTTCCTGCGCGAAGTTGTAAATGAGGAATGGACGTTTTCCCAAAGCGACAAAACCGAACAAATCTGTACACGGGTGCTTTACTGCATGTCTTCCTTTGCCGCCGCCAAAGGCGATTACCGGAAAGCCACCGCTTATATAGAGGAAGGATTAAGCATAGATGAACGGCTGAACGACAAGCCGATGGTGGCCGCCGACTACCGCAAACTCGCTACCATCCACGACCGCCTTAACCGGATAGACAAAGCCGTTTCGTGCTTCGACAAAAGTATCGACATATCGTCCTCCATCGGAGATGAGGAAAATGAGGCGGAAACGCTTTACCAACTGGGCATGTTTTATTTGCGGAAAAACAGGAATGAGGTTGGAATACAAACGATAGAAAAAGTCCTGTCCATAGCCCGCCGGCTTGGACACCGGAAACTTATTGCGAACAGTCTTGGTTCGATAGGCGAGTACCACCTGCAATACGGCGACGCGGATAAAGCCATTGAAGCCATCAGCCAGTCGCTCGAAGTATGCCGCCAAATCGGTACGCCCCAGTACCTTGAAGCCGGCTTATGCCGTTCGGGTATGGCGCAAATGAAAACGGGGGAATACGGTAAGGCGGAAGCCAACCTGCTTGAAGCCCTGGAAATGAGTAAGCGACTGGAAGATAAATACCAGACGGCGTTCGACCTGATGGTGTTGGGCGACCTCAAAAGGGAACAGAAACTATACAGGGAAGCCGACGCTTATTATGTGCAAAGCATGGAGAAATGCCTCGAACTCCAAAATTACAACATGCTGAGCGTGGTATACGATAAACTGTACCAGCTTCACCGCGTTGATAATCCGGCATTGTCGCTTGAATGGCTGGAAAAGGGGATTTTAGTGGACGATTCGCTGTACAACCTTGAAATGCACAACCAAATAAGCGCTTTCCAGATAGAATACGAAACCGAAAAGAAGGAAACGCAAATAACCACGCTTGAAGAAGAAAAACAACTGATGATTTGGCTTGGCGTTGCCGGAGGCGCAGTATTACTGCTGGCGCTGGCAGCATTCTTTTTCCTCTGGCGTTGGACGGTGCAGAAGAAACGCCTTGCCGAAAGCCAAAAAGAGTTAGCCGAACAGGAAAAACAGCTTGCCAATCAGCACATCAAACAGTTGGAACAGGAAAAGCAGTTAATCGCCGCGCAAGCCATGTTCGACGGCGAAATACAGGAGCGCATCCGCCTTGCCCGCGACCTGCACGACCGTCTGGGCGGAATCCTTTCGGCCATGAAGTACAATCTGGCGGATATGAGAAAGGTCATCTCGCTGGAACCGGCTTCTTTGGAAATTTACAACAAGACAATGGAACTGCTCGACGAATCAATGCGCGAAATGCGCAGGATAGCCCATCATTTGATGCCGGACGCACTTTCACGCTTCGGGTTGAAAACGGCAGTGTCCGAATTTTGCAAGAGCATCCCGCATGCGAAATTTGCGTGGTATGGGGGCGACGAACGCTTGGACGCGAAACTTGAATTAATCGTTTACCGCATCGCATACGAGCTGGTAAACAACGCCCTGAAACATTCCGGCGCATCGCACATACTAGTGCAAATCGTCCGCAACCCCGACCGCGTATCCCTTACCGTAGAGGACAATGGCAGCGGCTTTGCCCCGGAAACGGGCGAAGGCATGGGGTTGTTGAACATCCGCACCCATGTGGCTTCATACAACGGCATCATGGATATAGGCTCGGTTGCAGGCGAAGGAACGGAAATAAATGTGGAATTTCAGTTAAAACCCGTAATAGAGTTATGATTCGCGTAGGAATAGTGGACGACCACAAGATAGTAGCCGCCGGGCTGGAAAAGCTGGTTAATGAAACGGATGTGGCGCAGGTGGTTGGCGTTGCACATTCGGTTGCCGGATGCCGGGATATGCTGGAAGAGATTCAGCCCGATGTATTGTTGCTCGACGTCAGTATGCCCGACGGCAGCGGTATCGACCTGTGCCCGAAAATCAAGGCGAAATATCCGCAGGTTAAGGTGCTGATGCTGACAAGCTACGGCGAACTTGCCACCGTAACCTGCGCCCTTGAAGCCGGGGCCGACGGTTATGTGCTGAAAAACTCCATGCCCGAAGAAATCCTGGAAGGAATACAGGCGGTCGCATCCGGCGCCCGCTTTCTGTGCGACGAAGTGAACTTGATGTTCAAAACCCGGGACGACAACCCGCTTGAACTCACGCGCCGCGAATACAGCCTGCTGCGTCTGATAGCCGAGAACCGTACCAACGCCGAAATAGCCGACCGGCTATGCCTGGGCTACGAAACTGTCAAGAGCTACCGCAAGAACCTCAACGCCAAACTTGGAGCTCACAACACTGTGCAATTGTTGCAGAATGCCAAGGCGTTGAAGCTCGTGTGAACTTACTCCTTATTAATCAAGCGCTGCAAATCCGGGTCTTCGGAAATTCGCTTTAACCCGTCGGCAACCACCTGCTTCACATCTGCTTTTATTTGATTGCAGGCGTACTCAATCATAGCCAATTGAATCATTGTCAGGCTTGTCAGGGTGTAATACTCGAAGTCCTTACCCTACGATAATACTGTATACAATACTAAAGTCGCCTTTAACGCCGCGATTGTTCTCCCATCGCAATACGCAGTAAAGGGTCTTACCGTAATCTTCAGGATTCATATGAAGGAGGATAGGCGACGCCGTGGCAAACTCCGAGTTTATAAGCAGGTTATAATCGTTGCCGGGGTGATTATCAAGCAACGACCACCGTAGCTCAACGCCGTGCATCCCGCGAGGCTTGCCTCTCCTCTTCGACTTGCCGTCGAAATACCGTACTTCAACCACTCCAGTCGCCTTGCGCGTAAGTACTGCCACGGGAACAGTGTTCGGGTTGGGCGACAGGCTGCGGCTGCTCTCGTAATAAGGAAAGCCCATTGCTACAAGATCTTCGGGAGTTGTTAGCGGATG
>JAITHS010000032.1 GCA_031279875.1 Tannerella sp. | reverse complement strand
AGCCTACAACCCGCAGGCAAGCGGCGCCGACCGCTGGGCGGTATATCATCCGAATCTCAAAAACAACTTTGCATGGCATTTTGCCGTCGGATACCCGTTTTAAGAATTAGGGGACGAGGAAAAAAAAATCGCATTTTTCTTGCTTTTTCAAAAAAAAACTCCTAACTTTGCACCCGAATTCAACAATATTATTATATGAAGAAAGTATATTTTTTAGCAACAATTGCTATTACCTGTCTTTTAAATACGGGTTGTGAAGGAGTTATCGAAGAGATACCACAGGCGACGATATCTCAAGTGAAAACGTTTACAAGAGACGCAAACAGTACTACTGTGTCGTATAACGAAAATGATGTGAGCGGTTTTAACAGCAGTGTAGATGGAGCGATTCATGTAGGTTACAAGTCTGACGGAATAGTTTGTGCTTTAAACGGTCTGTCATACAAAATAGTTTTCGGCAACACAAAAGGAGGCGTCAGAGCCGAAACGGTAACAGCCATGAGAGGCGATACGGAGGTATTTCGCGTCGATTATATGGCATATAACAATGAAGGCAGGCTTACTCTGGCACGTCTTAACAAGTCGCCGGAACCGGGTGATAATCCTAATAAATATCCTGTGTATATATCATTTACATATTTTGGCGAAGACAGCATCCGCGTTATAGGCGACGCCTCGTACATGATACGTCTTTCAACGGAAGAAAACAAAGGAAGCGTTTGCAACGTCCTTGATTTTGCAGGCGACAGTTACACAAGCGAATATGTCATCAATCCGTATTTCTATTTCCTCAATATCTACGGAACCCCCATCAAACGTTTACCGATAGTTGAGCCGATAGAAAACACCGACAAGACATACCGCGTAGGCAAATACAGCTATTCTTACTGATTAATATGATACAGAACGATATCCGACAGGTTAAACAGCGGTTTGGAATTATCGGCACCAATGCCGACCTCAACAGGGCAATAGACGTGGCTTTACAGGTCGCTTCTACCGACTTGTCCGTGCTGATAACCGGCGAAAGCGGCGTCGGAAAAGAATCGTTCCCCCAGATTATTCATCAAAACAGCCCCCGTAAACATGCTCAATATATAGCCGTCAACTGCGGCGCAATTCCCGAAGGAACAATAGATTCCGAACTTTTCGGACACGAGAAAGGCTCTTTTACCGACGCCAAAGACCTCCGCAAAGGCTATTTTGAAGTCGCCGACGGCGGTACTATATTCCTTGATGAGGTCGGCGAACTGCCTATTTCTACTCAGGTACGCCTGTTACGAGTACTCGAATCGGGCGAGTTCCTCAAAGTAGGCTCGTCGAAAACGCAAAAAACAAACGTTCGTATTGTAGCCGCAACAAACGTCAATCTCGAAGAAGCCGTATCAAGACATAAGTTTCGCGAAGACCTTTACTACCGCCTCAACACCGTACCGGTACGCATTCCGCCGCTACGCGAACGGGGCGACGACGTATTGTTGCTGTTCCGCAAATTCGCTTCCGACTGCGCAGAAAAATATCACATGCCGCCGATAGTTCTTACCGATGAAGCACGGCAACTATTGCTGTCGTACCGCTGGCCCGGCAACGTGCGCGAACTTAAAAACATCGTTGAGCGCATCTCGGTTATCGAACAGAAGCGAGAGATAACAAGCGAAATATTGATGCTCAACATTCCGGCGCTTACCGTCGAACATCTGCCTGCACTGCTGCCTGCAACATCTGACGACAACGTGTTTAACAACGAGCGCGAAATACTCTATCAGGTGCTTTTCGACATGAAAAAAGATGTTACAGACCTAAAAAAACTTGTCCACGAGATTATGAACGGCAATGTCAACATCAATAATGTTGATGATAATAAGATATATACTCACGTTCATGAAGCGCCGGTTCATGAAGCCGAAACGCTTAAAACATCGCCGTCAAGAGGACAAATAACTATTCAAGACGCTGAAACAATAGAAGAAACGCTTTCTCTGATAGCCGCCGAGAAAAATATGATACGCAGAGCGCTATACCGCAACTGTGGCAATCGTAAATACGCTGCAAAAGAGTTGCAAATTTCGGAACGCACCTTATATCGTAAAATTAAAGAATACGACATAGAATGAATAAAACTGTTGTTAAATATTTGACCGTCATATTATTAACAGGGCTATTGATGCTCTACTCCTGCTCAATTTCATATTCGTTCAGCGGCTCATCGATTGATTACAGCAAAGTTCATTCTATCTCAATAAAAGATTTCCCTAACGTAGCGCCGCTTGTGTATGCCCCTCTGTCTCAAAAGTTTAACGAATCTTTGAAAGACAAATACACCCGCAGAACAAAGTTGCAAATACTACGCGACAACAGCGACCTCGAACTCGAAGGCGAGATAACCGGCTACAACCTTGCACCACAAGCCGTTAGAGAAGATGCCTACGCCTCACAACCCCGCCTGACGATAACCGTAAAAGTCAGGTTTACAAACAAAACCAACTCCGAAGAAGACTTTGACCAGTCTTTTTCAGCCTATCAGGAGTTCAGCAACGAACGCACTATTGATGAAGTGCAAGACGAGTTGTCGCAACTTATTATCGACGAGATTGTGGACCAAATTTTTAACAAAACAGTAGCAAACTGGTAACAAAGATGAAAAGTT
>JAITHS010000020.1 GCA_031279875.1 Tannerella sp. | reverse complement strand
TGTACCTTTGCGGCGATTTTCGTTAAGTAAATTTTTTTATGGCATTAATAAACGAACATTTTTTATCATTACCCGACAGTTATCTGTTTTCCGAGATAGGGCGCAGAGTCAATGCGTATAAAGAGTTGCACCCTAAAAACAAAGTTATAAGCCTTGGCATCGGCGATGTTACGCGACCGTTGCCGCAAGCCTGCTGTGAGGCGATGCACAAAGCCGTTGACGAGTTGAGCCGTGCCGAAACATTTCGCGGTTATGGTCCCGAACAGGGCTATTCGTTTCTTACGGAGGCTATTATCAAACATGAGTACGAACCGCACGGCATCGACCTCGAACCGTCGGAGATATTCGTTAGCGACGGCGCCAAAAGTGATACCGGCAACATCGGCGACATCCTCAAACACGACAACCTCGTAGGCGTTACCGACCCGGTATATCCTGTTTATGTCGATACAAATGTGATGTCGGGGCGCGCCGGAAAACTTATCAACGGCAAATGGAACAATATCGTTTATCTGCCTTGTACGGCCGAAAACGGTTTCGTACCCGACCTGCCGTCAAAACGTGTCGATATTCTGTATCTTTGTTTTCCGAACAATCCTACCGGTACGACGTTGACGAAAAATGAATTGAAGAAATTCGTCAAATACGCTATCGAAAACAATGTTCTGATAATGTATGATGCTGCTTATGAGCGATATATAAGAGAAGATGAGATACCACACTCTATTTATGAGATACGCGGAGCGAAAAAAGTAGCGATAGAATTTCGCAGTTTCTCGAAGACGGCAGGTTTCACGGGCGTCAGATGCGGCTATACCGTTGTGCCGAAAGAACTCAACGGCTTTACTGTTTCCGGTAAAAAGGTGCCTCTCAACAAGTTATGGAACCGTCGGCAAACTACTAAGTTCAACGGAGCAAGTTATATTACCCAACGTGGCGCCGAAGCGATATATACCCCCGAAGGCGCTCTTCAGGTGAAAGAAAACATTGATTATTACATGAATAACGCGCAGATGTTGAAGCAAGGCTTAACAGATTGCGGCATAAACGTTTTCGGCGGCGACAATGCCCCGTATCTCTGGATACAGACGCCCGACAATACGCCTTCATGGAAGTTTTTCGACCGCTTGTTGAATGACGCCGCCGTTGTTGGCACGCCGGGTGTCGGTTTCGGACCGAGCGGCGAGGGTTACTTTCGCTTCACGGCTTTCGGCTCTCGCGAAAATACCGTCGAAGCGCTGGAACGTATCCGTAAGTGGATGTAATAAATCTTCAAATAATAAACACCAAATAAGCCGCCACCCAAGCCAGCAAGGTGTTATAAACGATTGAAAACACAATCCACTTACGGCTACCCGATTCGTTACCGATAGCGGCAAGCGATGCTATGCACGGAAAATACAGCAGCACAAAAACCATAAACGCCAGCGCGGAACGGGGCGTGAAATCGCCCGACGATGCCAGCGACGATGACAATGCCGCTTCGTCTTCGTTTTTGTATATCACGCCTAATGTGCTTACTATCACTTCTTTGGCTGCCGTACCGGAGACGAGTGCCACGCTCGCTTTCCAGTTTAATCCGAGAGGCTTTACTACCGGCTCGCAAAACTTGCCGATACGTCCCAAATACGACTGTTCGTAGCGAATGTCGGCGTCAACAGCATCGGATTGCGGATAATATCCTAAGAACCAGATTATTATTGAAACAAGCAGAATAACGCCGCCCATCTTTTTGAGATATTGTTTTGATTTGTCCCAGACGTGCCTTAATATCGAATACATTGTAGGCATACGGTAGGGCGGCAATTCCATAACAAAAGGCGTTTCATCTTTGCGAAAGAATGTTCGTCGGAAGAGACGCGCCGTCAGCACCGCCATCAGAATACCGCCGAGATATAGACCGAGCAGCACCAGCGCGGGCGAACGCGGAAAAAACGTACCGGCAAGCAGCAGTAAGACCGGTAAACGGGCGCTGCACGACACGAAAGGATTTATCAGTATCGTTATCAGCCTGCTGCTGTGGCTTTCGATAGTACGCGCCGCCATGATAGCCGGCACATTGCAGCCGAAACCCATTATGAGAGGGATGAACGATTTGCCGTGAAGCCCCATGCGGTGCATAATCCTGTCCATAATAAACGCCGCCCGTGCCATGTAGCCGGAATCTTCCATAAAAGAGATGAACATAAACAGAATCAGTATGTTAGGCAAAAAAACCATCACGCTACCGACGCCGCCGATAACGCCATCTACGAGCATGTCATTGACAGGGCCGTCGGGCAAAACGTTAGATATCAGTTTGCCGAGCCACCCTACGCCTGTTTCGAGCCACTCTTGCGGCCATGCTCCGAAATAAAACGTAACCATAAACATCGTCGTCATGAGGAGAATAAATATCGGAAAACCAAGCCATTTGTTGGTTACAAGGCGGTCGATGCGGCGCGTATGTTTGTTGCTGTCAAGTGTTCCCTCGACGTAAGTTTCTTGCAAAGCGCCTTGTATGAAGCCGTATTTGGCGTCGGAAATGAGCGTTTCGACATCGTTTTTCGTCTCTGCTTCGATCATATAAGCGGCTTTAGCGGCATAACGCTTCCACTGCGCAAAATCGGCGCAACGGCTCATAATCGCCTCTACATCAGCGTCCTGTTCAAGTACTTTGATAGCCCAGTAGCGTGTCGGAAACTGACGTGGAATATCATCGCATTTCCTCATCATAGCGCTCAATTTGGAGATATGAGGTTCAAGCGCCGCGCCGTAGTTGATATGCACGTGGCGGGCTGTAAGGTTGCGGTTTTCAAACACATCGATAACGGTATCGAGCAGATTGTCAAGTCCTTTGCTGTTCTTGGCAATAGTCGGTATCATCGGAACGCCAATCATACCGCCGAGCGAACCATAGTCGAGTTGAGCGCCTGATGCTTCCAACTCATCAAACATATTGAGCGCCACTACCATACGCGGGTTAAGATCGACTAATTCTGTGGTAAGAAACAAATTACGCTCCATGTTCGACGCTACAACGGCATTGATGATAACGTCGGGCATCTTTTCGAAAATATGATGACGGACGTATTTTTCTTCCGGCGAATATGCCGATAAAGAATACGTTCCGGGCAAGTCAGTGATATTAAAATGATAGCCTTTGTAGTTGAAATGTCCTGTTTTGGCATCTACGGTAACGCCGCTGTAATTGCCTACATGCTCGCTGCGACCTGATAGAGCATTGAAAAGCGACGTTTTGCCGCTGTTCGGATTGCCAGCAAGCGCGACGTTGATAATGTTTTTACGCACTGCGATGTGTTTGTTTTTATCGCCGGAAGGTTCTAACGAATCTAATTCTGCTATTTGCCCGAATTGCGTCAGATGTGCAGGGTCTTGCTCGTCGGTAACGGCAAAGTCGTGCGTATGCCGATGATTGTCGGCGCGTTTATACTCTTTGGCGGATGTCCCGACTTGCTCTTCGATTTCGTTTTCGTAAAGCGTTTCAACCATATCCGCCTCGCTGTGTCGCAACGATACCTCATATCCCATAATGGCATATTTCACCGGATCGTTGAGCGGAGAATTGAGAATAGACGTAACTTTTTGCCCCCTCACAAAGCCCATCTCCATGATGCGCCTCCGGAAGCCTCCATGACCGTAAACCTTCACTATCACAGCCGTTTCACCATTATGTAAGTCAGACAATTTCATCTTTTTTGTATCTTTGAGACGCCAAAAGTACGAATTATTTTCGACATTGAGTATCCCTATTTGTGGCGATTTTTATATCAAAAATACCGCGAATAGGGGATTGTATTGAGTTGAGAGTTGAGAGTTAGTTTGTAAACACGGACTGATAGACGTATTAAAATACGAACCATTTTTATTGATTTACGGCTGAAAAGATAACGCTTTTGGTTCTAATCCCCGAAATTTTCTCTGATAAAACCGGCGCTATTCCTGAAATTAAAGATTATGTTAAAAAAAATGCTTACCTTTGCAAAATCAAACTAATCAAAATAAAAAAAATATGGCAACGATTACATTGAACTATAACGTACGCAATTCAAAGGCGAAAAACCTCTTAAATTATGTCATTTCAACAGGTTTGCTCGTCCCGAAAGCGGAAAGGACGTCAGGATTGGCGAATGCTCTTGAAGACCTTGAAAAAGGACGTATCTATCATTCCGTAAGACGAACGAAAAATGAAAAGCAATAAACAGATTGTCGGCGGACTAACTCCAAACGATTTTTTTGCTTTACTATTGTATCAATTATTTTTAACCATATCGTCATAAAGCAATTTATAAAAGAAATCGAACATTTTTTGCGTTTTCGGATCAATCGCACATTCGTTGCGTATTTGGTCAATGTTCTGCCGATTATTGATGTTTTCTGAAATTGCCTGTGCGACCATTACCGCAACCATTGAATCATCCACTTTTTTATATATACTACTGATTATTGATTGTAATTCATCAGTGAAAATGCACT
>JAITHS010000019.1 GCA_031279875.1 Tannerella sp. | reverse complement strand
TGCCCGACGACCGGCGCCTGACACGTACAAATGTAGCGAAGTTCACTGCCGATATGCCGCTGCTCCCGTCGGGACTTGCAGGCCCGGTGGAGGTGTATCTCTATGATGCGCAGTGACAGAAACAGTTTGAAGATAGATTACCAAAGAAATAAAATTTTTATACAACCAAACGAAAAGCGATGACGGTACCACAAACCCTTGCAGTGGTTTTAAACCCTGCAAGCGGTTGGGAGAACGCAGAAACCCTTGCAGTGGTTTTAAACCCTGCAAGCGGTTTTCGGCAACGACCCTTGTATGCGGCGTAATCAAGTGTCGTCCCATGCGGGACTATTGATATGATGACTACTCTCTCCGGAGACTAAAGTCACCGGTTAATAAAGTGTCGTCCCATGCGGGACTGCGTGGTGCCGTCATTACCTATCGTTTGGTGGTGCCATTCCTGCTACCAATGACAGATGTAAGCTCCAAACCGCTTGCAGAACTCTCAACTCTCAACTCCCAACTTATTAAGACGAATGCCCTGTTCAATTTTTTTCCTCGTTCTATGAATAATCTCAAAAACTTTCGCTATCTTTGCAATTTTTAATTCTTAATTCAAAGAAGTTCATAATTTGTATTCACAAAAAACTATAAAACATGAAACTACGAACAGTTCTTTACTTTTTATTTATTAGTGCTTCGGTTGTCAGCGCCGAAGACGGCAGTCGGCTCTGGCTACCAAAAGCAGAAAGCAGAAAGCAGGAGGCAGAAAGCGTCGGCGCCAATGCCCGCATCACTTCCAACCGTCAAAGTCCGACAATATCCGTTGCCTTGCGTGAGTTGCAAAACTACTGGAAAGGACAGCCTGTAACTCTGACAATCGACAAGAAATCAGTCAACCTCAAAGACGGATACACCATCCGTAGCGGCGCAAACAAGTTAACTGTTTCGGCTGCAACCGACGCCGGACTGCTCTACGGCGCTTATCATCTGCTGCGCTTGCAGGAAACAGGCACGCTTACAGGCACACCTACCGGCACGCTTTCCGGCGATATTAACATAACCGAAATCCCCTCCTACGACCGGCGCATACTCAACCACTGGGACAATCTCGACCTCAGCATCGAGCGAGGCTATGCCGGCAAGTCGCTCTGGAAATGGGAACAATTACCCCACACTTTGTCGCCCCATTACGAAGCCTACGCACGCGCAAACGCCTCTATCGGCATCAACGGAACGGTGCTTAACAACGTCAACGCCAATCCGAAAATCCTTAACAACGAATATCTGATGAAAGTAAAAGCGCTGGCAGACGTGTTTCGTCCATACGGACTGACGGTTTATCTCTCTGTCAATTTCGCCGCGCCCAAAACCATCGGCCAACTGCCCACTGCCGACCCGCTCGACAAGGCCGTACAACAATGGTGGAAACAAAAAGTAAAAGACATATACGCGCTCATCCCCGATTTCGGCGGCTTTCTGGTTAAAGCCAATTCTGAAGGACAGTCAGGGCCGCAGGATTACGGACGCACACACGCCGACGGCGCCAACATGCTTGCCGACGCGCTCGCTCCTTTCAACGGCATAGTTATGTGGCGCGCTTTCGTTTACAATCCCACCAAAGAAGACCGCGCCAAACAAGCCTGTCATGAATTTGTGCCGCTCGACGGACAATTCCGTGACAATGTCATCATCCAAATCAAGAATGGCCCTATCGACTTCCAGCCCCGCGAACCCATCAGCCCGCTGTTCGGAGCGCTGAAGCATACCGCCGAAATGATAGAGTTTCAGATTACGCAGGAGTATCTCGGACACTCCAAACACCTTGTCTATCTCGCACCGCTCTTTGAAGAAACCCTGCGAACCGACACTTATTCCGGCAGAAAGCAGGTAGCAGAAAGCAGAAAGGCGGAAACCCTGCGAACCGACGCCGACGGCGAAGGCGCAACCGTAGCGAAAATCACCGACGGCTCGCTGCACCCCGCCAAAGTAACTGCCATTGCAGGCGTGGCCAATACCGGCGACAACACGAACTGGTGCGGACACATCTTCGCACAGTCCAACTGGTACGCCTTCGGACGATTGGCATGGAACCACAACCTGAGGTCGGAACAAATAGCCGACGAATGGCTGCGGATGACTTTCACCGCCGACACGTCCTTCCTCAACCCTGTCCATGACATGATGATGACTTCCCGCGAAACATGCGTCGATTACATGATGCCTTACGGACTGCATCATATTTTCTCCTTTCATGAACACTTCGGACCCGGACCTTGGGACGATGCGCCCGGCGGACGTCCCGACTGGATGCCATGGTATTACCACAATGCCGATACTGCGGGCGTCGGTTTCGACCGCACCGCCACCGGAAGCAACGCCGTTTCGCAATACTTCCCGCCGCTCAACGATATTTACGGCAACCGCGACCGCTGTCCCGAAAACCTGCTACTCTGGTTTCATCACATTCCGTGGACATACAGGATGACGAACGGCGCCGATTTGTGGCACAATCTCTGCCGACGCTACGACGCCGGCGTGAAGCGTGTACGACAATACCAAAGCCTTTGGGACAAAATGAAACCATACGTTGACGAAGACCGTTTCCTCCAAGTGCAGTCAAAGTTGAAGATACACCTTCAAGACGCCATAATTTGGAAAGACGCCTGTCTGCTTTACTTCCAAACGTTCTCCCGAATGCCCATCCCCGCCGACGTCGAACCGCCGCTCTATGAATTGGATGAACTCAAAAAGCGCGAGATTCAAAAAAAAGTTGTATCTTTGCGGTCAATAAATCATTATGAATCCTACAGTAACAAAAGTACAACCGGAACGCAACTATTTCCTTACACTTCACTTCTCAAACGGCGAAATACGACGGATGGACGTCAAGCCATATCTTGATAAAGGTATATTTCGTGAATTAAAAACATTATCATCGTTTAATTCCGTTAATACCGACGGACTCGGCATAGTATGGAATAACGAAGCGTCCCTTTCGCCCTACACGGTATATTCGGAAAGTATTCCTGTAAGTTAATCAAATCCTTACTAACGCGGCGCCTGCCGAGTAGCCGCCGCCGAAAACGCTGATACATACCAAATCGCCTTTGTGGAACTTGTCGATATTCTGCGCAAAAACCAATGCACAGCTTGCCGAGCCGGTATTACCTAAATCTTCGATATTGCTTAACACTTTTTCTTCCGGCAATCCGATATTGCTTGAAATATTTTTCAGGATACGCATATTTGCCTGATGTCCGATGAAATAAGCCAGATCATCAAACGTATATCCATGATGTTCGAGCAATTTACGGGCATTGTCGGGCATTATTGTACAAGCACGAACAAACACATCTTTGCCTTCTGGCATGGCTATACCGCCGTCGAGCGGACGCAGTTGGATACCGTCAGGACCTTTACCGGTGCAGCCGAGAGCTTCCGTAAAGACTTCAAGCACTTCATAATCAGCCTCCGACACACGCTCTTTCGAGAGGAAGAACGCTACCGCCGCATCTCCCCAGAGATGTCCGGCTTTGGGGTCATTTTCGTTGCAGTAAGCCGAATTTTTGTCTCCTCCTATTATGAGCGCCCTGCGAGCCTTACCAGCCGCAAAATACACTTCGACAATCTCCAAAGCGTTTGAAAACGAGGAACATGCCGACGATATAAGGAACGCCTTGCAGTCGGGTATCTCAAACTCACGTTGCACGACATGCGCCGCCGTACCGACAGTATCGTAAGGAGAATAAGTTGAAGATATGATTAAATCCACATCTTTGATGTCATAAGGCAGGGACGGGAGAGCGTTACGGACGGCTTCTACACTCATCGTATTTATGTTTTCGTCAGCCTTCGCACGCGACCGCGTTTTGATGCCCGTGCGTTGCACAATCCACTCGTCGGTAAGCCCTGTCAGTTGTTTAAAATAGTCGTTGTTAATTCTTTCTTCGGGAATATAATACCCGATTGCATTGATGTATATCATTTCTTTATAATTAGTCCGTTGAAAATCATGTTTATAACGCATTCTTTATGCTTGGCGAGGCTGTCGGGAGTATCGCCGAGCAAACCGCGTATGTATGGCACTTCCAAGCCTTTTAGCGAGTAATGGATGATGAGTGCGGTAACTTCGATGTCGGGGATACGAAAAACACCCCCATTGACACCGTCGGTTAAAATCTTTTTTATCAGCGCTATCTCTTGCAGATTGTAGCCCTTGCGTACTTTTGCGACATTCCAACTGTCGTGAAAAAAGTTGGCGCGCAAAGTACCGTTACGCTCAACAGTCGCTTTAAAAGCATCCAATCGAGTGTAAACAAACGTGATAAGTTTTTTGTCTGCTGCAAGTGTCAGTTTTTCAACGCTTTCGAGCATACGCTGCAAACTGTCCATTTCGTTTTCAATCACAACGGAAGAAATCTCCGCCTTGTTTTTGAAATACATGTAAAGCGTGCGCCGCCCTTTCTTGGAGGCCGCCGCAATATCATTCATCGTTGTGCGGGCTATACCCTTTCGAGCAAATACCCGACGTGCCGCATCTATCAGCAGCTCACGTGTTTTAGTTTTAATATTTGACATTTTTGCTGCACATTTTTATTGAATTTGTGCGCAAAAGTAATCATAATATTTCACATTACAAAGAAAAATGTGTAATTTTTTTCAAAATCGTCCCCTCGTCCCCTCGTCCCCTAAAAAAACTTATTCAAAAATCGCGACCACGTTCTGTTGTAATGTAATTTCCCGCCAAGTTGTTGATAAATAAATGCTTTATGTCGTTGGTTGATTGCGTCTATCATTTTTTTCTTTTTGTCGGTGATATTTTTGTGTCGTCGCGAATCTTTTCTTATTCTGTATTTTAAGCCCACAAACGGCAAGCGAAAAAAATCGCCTCCTGTTGTGAACATCGAAATCCAAAAATCCCAGTCTTCGCGAAATATTTCCTCTTCGCAAAAACCGCCGGTCTTCGCCCAATCGCTTTTCCGGAACATTG
The DNA here is from genome assembly GCA_031279875.1 of Tannerella sp. Taxonomy (GTDB): domain Bacteria; phylum Bacteroidota; class Bacteroidia; order Bacteroidales; family Tannerellaceae; genus Tannerella. The sequence continues at coordinate 11,273 of JAITHS010000019.1, read as the reverse complement.
AGCTACACACTATCATATTTTTTCGAGCCAGCAATCTGTAACTGAATTTGGGATAATGTATTATTCCGGCACGTTCTCCGAATTGCTCTACTTCGCACGACACTACTTTTATTTGCGGATTGTCCGTTAAAATTTTCACCGCTTCGCGTATATAATTTTCCGAAATCAAATCATCGGCATCGACAGGCAAAATATATTCTCCCTGCGAAAGTTGTATAGCATAATTGCGTGCTGCCGAGACGCCTTTATTAGGTTGCTCAAAAAGTTTGATTTTGTTTGATTTCTCGGCATACGATTTTATAATGTCTGCCGAATTATCTGTCGAGCCATCGTCAACAACGACTATTTCCATTTCCGGATAATCCGACGACAATACCGAATCAAGCGTTTCCGAAACATATTCGCTCATATTGTAAACCGGAATAATTACTGATACTAACGGATATTTCATATTCTTTTAATGTATGCGCGACGTGTTTTGTGATGTTCGCGACGGAAATAGTCCCACTGCGCTTGCACGGCATTGTTGGTTTCGAGTTCGGGATTGCTTTCGGCATACTCGCTGCCGAGTTTGATGTATTTAGGTATTAAATCGTTAAACAGTAACGCATTAACGCCTTTATTGCGATATTCCGGCAAGACGCCTATCAGATACAGATCTATCACTTTCGGCTTTGAGTATAAGGCTTTTAACAGATGAATAAATCCGAACGGCAGCAGTGAGCCTTTGGCATTGCGCATGGCGTTAGTCAAATTGGGCATTGTGATAGCAAAGCCTGCAACAGCGTCGTCGGCTTCGCGTATGATGAGTGTAACGAGGTCGAGACGCAGCATGGGGATATACATTTTGACGTAGTAGTCAATCTGTTTGACGGTCAGCGGCGTGAAGCCGTAGAGGTGCGAGTAGGCCGTGTTGAGTGTCTCAAAAATCTTGTGAGCATATTTCCATATCTCCTTGCGTTTCTTGAATTTAAGAACTTTCAAACCATATTTTTGTTTCACTATTTCGCCTATTCGCAGATGTTTTTCCGGCACGCTTTCGGGGATGAAAATTTTATACTCTTTCCAGTCCTGGTCTTTGGTAAAACCAATGCGTTCAAGGTGTTGCGGATAATACTCGTAGTTGTAAATCGTCGCCATCGTACCCGGTTGGTCGAAGCCATAGATGAGCAGGCCTTCGTGGTCCATGTCGGTAAAGCCGAGCGGACCGTGCAACGCCGTCGCTCCTTTTGTTTTTGCCCAAGCGGTAACGGCGTCGAAGAGGGCATCAACAACTTCTACGTCGTCAACGAAATCCATAAATCCGAAGCGGACATGGTTTTCGTTCCAAATCTCGTTACATCGCGGCACGTAAATACCGGCAATTCGCCCCACAATACGACCGTCGCGCAAAGCGAGAAAATAGATCGCATCGCAAGTCTCGAATGCGGGGTTTTTGTCTCTCGAAAGAGTCATAATTTCCTCATCAATAAGTCCCGGAACATGGTACGGGCAATCTTTATAGAGGTCAATGTTGAACTTCACAAACCGTCGCAGATCGTACTGTGAGTTTACTTCTTTAATTTCAAGGCTCATTTTTTTTGCTAATTTTGGCTTCAAAGGTAAGAAAAATTTTTGTTTTTAAAAAATAATTACTAATTTCGCGGCAAATTGATACATAAATATTAAAATGAAGAAAGAAAAATTTCATATCGAATACCTGTTTGACAGGGTAACAAAACGCAGTCTGTGGAACCATATTACATCGGCTTTCGGATTGTCGTTATGGTTTGCCGATAAAGTCAACATCAACGGCGGTTCCTATATTTTTACGTGGAACAAGTCGGAAGAAACGGCTCGTGTAGTGTTTGAGAAGCCGGAAGAGCGCATCCGTTTCAAGTGGGATTCGGACGATGAAGGCACGTATTTTGAGTTCAGTATCCACAGTGTAGAGTTGACTGGTTCCATAACGCTCGAAATAACCGATTTTGCCGAGCCGTCGGATAAAGCAAACATGATAAGCCTCTGGGATTCGGAGGTGGAACAGTTGAAACGAACTCTGGGGGCTTACTGATGCACATTACAAAGCGTTTAGATTCATTTCTGTTGAAGTCGTTCCTGCCGCTCTTCCTGATGACTTTCGGGATATGCCTGTTTATATTTCTGATGCAGTTTCTATGGAAATATGTTGACGATATGGTAGGCAAAGGCATTGAAATGTATATACTTGCAGAACTGTTTTTCTATGCAGCCATGACTTTTGTGCCGCAAGCAATGCCTCTTGCTATTCTGTTTGCTTCGCTGATGACTTTCGGAAATCTCGGCGAGCAGTTGGAACTTTTAGCGATGAAATCGTCCGGAATATCTTTGATAAGAATAATGAAACCGCTTATTATATTCCTCATATTCACGTCTATAGCAGTGTTTTTCTTTCAAAATAATCTAATCCCCGTCTCGAAAGTCAAGTTTTATACCATCCTGTTTTCGGTAAAGATCAAATCGCCCGAATTAGAAATACCGGAACGTACTTTTTGCTATGTTCTTAAAGGTAGAAACCTGTATGTCAAGCAGAAAGACAAGAAACGTCAACTGATGAAAGACATCATGATTTATGATTATCAGGAGGGTTTTAATAATGCGCGTATTATAGTAGCCGATTCCGGTCGGCTGAAATCGTCTATCGACAAGAAATATCTTGTTATGACGCTATACAGCGGCGAATCGTTTGAAAACGTTAAGGGCAATAAAAATCGCGCACGCGACGCCAAAGACCCTGTTCCTTACCGCAGAGCAACGTTTGATACGATGGAGATGCTTATTGAGTATGACGCAAATTTCGACAGAAAAGACGAATCAATCTATTCCGACCGTTTTATAGGCAAAAATATTGCCGAATTGAAACATTCTATTGATTCGATGACGGTGCGGCTCGACAGCATAAAGGAGTTGGAATCGAAGACTTTGTTTGCACAATCGTATAAAAAAACGATTTTCGGAACATTAAAAGTAGAACCGACAGCAACGCCGCCGCCTTCAGGCGAAAATTCATCATCAACAGAACAGGCTGCCGCCGTTGCTCCTGCCGTTCCGACTATCGATTTCGACAGCCTTTGCAGTGCCCAACCGGATGATATTAAGGCGTCTCTGTTCGGACAGTCGAAAAGAAATATTGAAAATCTGCAAATGAACTATATGATGAAAGCAAGCCTGTTGAAATCGGAAGACAAAGAAATACGCTGGCATCATACTGAGATGCACAGCAAATTTACGCTGTCGTTTGCTTGCCTCATATTTTTCTTCATCGGAGCGCCACTCGGAGCTATCATTCGCAAAGGCGGACTTGGCGCTCCTGCGGTCATTTCGGTGCTGCTGTTCGTTATCTACTATATCATCGACAGTTTGGGTTATAAAATGGCACGCGATGCCGTTTGGTTGCCTTGGCAAGGCATGTGGCTTAGCTCCGCCGTGCTGCTGCCGCTCGGTATCTTCCTCACTTACAAGGCAGTAAACGATTCCGTAATACTCAACGCCGAAACATATATCGACCCTCTCAAACGTTTCTTCGGCGCCAAAGAAATGCGCAAAATCGACAAAAAAGAATTTATTATCGAAGCTACTGATTATAAAGATGTAGCCGCAAAACTACAAAGTCTTAAATCCGACTGTGCCGAGTATTTTAAAACTAACGGCAAACTGTCATACATATCCTTATGGCGACAAGGCGGTATCGATGCCGCATCACGACGTATTGCGGAAGAAATAGAATCGGTAGTTTATTTGTTGAGTAATTCCGACAACAACTTGATTCTCAACAAGACAATGGATTTTCCTGTCGTCAACTCTTTTCTGCTGTTCAATTTTCCTGTCTCACATCGCGCAGGAATGGTTACGGCAGCGCTTTTCCCTGTCGGCGGCTTGCTGTGGCTGCTCGCTATTTATCGCCGTAAACTTATCCGCAACGATATATCGGCAACCTCAAAAGTGTGCGACGAAATGATGAATATTATTAATACAACTATAAACTAATTTATAAATTATTGAACATGAATTATTTGGAGATTTTATCACATTTTAGCCTCTCTGATGAGGCAGCGGAAGTTACGGCTTTCGGAAACGGACATATTAACGATACGCTGAAAGTAACTACGGTTGAAGGTAAGGCGGAATATGTTCTGCAACGTATTAATCATAAGATTTTTACAAACGTGGAAATGTTGCAAAACAATATCTGCACCGTTACTTCGCATATTCGTAAAAAATTAGAAGCGAAAGGCGAAAGCGACATCGACCGCAAAACGCTGACTTTTTTGCCTGCCGAAGACGGCAAGTCGTATTACTGCGACGGCGAAAATTATTGGCGTCTTTGCCTGATGATACCTGACAGCAAAAGCCTCGAAGCGGTAACACCCGAATTGTCGTATCTTGCAGGTAAGGCTTTCGGAGAGTTTCAGTCGATGCTTGCCGATATTGCCGACGGTACGCTGGGAGAAACTATTCCTAACTTTCATAACATGGAGTTTAGGTTGCAACAGTTTAACGACGCACTTGCCGCCAACCCTGTCGGACGTGCCGAAAAGGTTGCCGACCTGATATCGGAAATTGAAAAACGCGCCGTCGCAATGACCGTTCAGGAACGGCTCTATCGCGAAGGAAAACTTAAAAAACGTATCAACCACTGCGATACGAAAGTCAACAACATCCTGTTTGATGCCAAAACCGATAACGTGCTGTGTGTGATCGACTTAGATACCGTCATGCCGGGGTACGTTCTGTCGGACATCGGCGATTTTATCCGCACAGGGGCTAATACTGGCGCCGAAGATGATGAGAACCTTGATAACGTGAACGTTAACATGGATGTTTTTAAATCTTATGCGCGTGGTTATCTCGAAACGGCGTCGTCGTTTCTTACTCCGTTAGAGAAGAGCCTGCTGGCTTACGGCGGAAGGTTGCTGACGTATATGCAAACGGTTCGCTTTCTGACCGATTACATCAACGGCGATACGTATTATAAGATACACCACCCCGAACATAATCTTCAACGCACCAAAGCGCAGTTCAAACTGCTGCAAAGCCTCGAAGCGCACGCCGACGAGATGGATGGGTTTGTTGCATCCCTTGCAGCGGTTTGAAAAGCTAAAAAAAAGTTGTACTTTTGTCGTCGTATAAGGCAATATTTTATGACAAAAGAAGAAAAGATAAAATACTGGACTGACCTATCTGAACGCGATTTGCAAGTAGCAGAAATGCTTGTGAATGGGAAGCAGTTTTTATGGGCTGGATTTATGTGTCATCAGGTTATAGAAAAGATTTTTAAGGGTTATTATACGGCGTTGACAGACGAGACACCTCCATTCAGACACGAATTAGATTTGATAGCAAAACGAGGTGAATTTTATGAAATGCTTAGCACCGAACATACAACTTTTTTAGATATTTTGAATCCACTTCAAATAGAGGCGCGGTATCCAGCATATAAAGACAGAATTTCCAAAACGCTCAATCAGGCTGTTTGTGAAAAAATATGGGAACAAACTAAATCTTTACATCAATGGACGAAAGAACAGATATTATCAATAAAGTAAGAAATTACAGGGACTTGATTAACAAGAGCGACTTTCCGATGAAGATCGACGCTACTTATCTTTTTGGGTCTTATGCAAAAGGGAATCCTCATAAAGACAGCGATATTGATGTGGCATTTGTCGTTAATCAATGGAGAGGCGACTATATGGAAGTTATGCCTCTTATCTGGAAAATTCGTCGTGACGTTGATATGCGTATAGAGCCTCACGTGATAGTCTCAAAAGAAGACTATGCAGGTTTTCTCAACGAAATAAAACGAACCGGATTATTGATTAAGTAACGGAGGATTTTTTTTCAAAGTTGGTTTAATCGGTCTTGCCATAATTCACAATTCTTTCTCTATTTTATATTTGTTTCTATTCGAGGAGTTGCGCGAGATGAGTTCGCCGATAAAGCCGGCGAGGAACAATTGTGTCCCTATTATCATGGCTGTCAGCGAGATATAAAAATAGGGCGAGTTGGCAACTAACGGACGCAAGTCGCCGTCGATGATTGACATCAGTTTGGCAACCAATACGAATATTAACGCCACAAAGCCTATGAAGAACACTACGCTGCCCCACAGTCCGAAGATGTGCATAGGTTTTTTGCCGAACTTCGACGTAAACCATAGCGTGATAAGGTCGAGATAGCCGTTGAAAAACCTGCTCATACCGAATTTGGTGTTGCCGTATTTGCGTGCCTGATGTCGTACTTCCTTTTCCGCAATATTAGTGAAGCCCGATATTCGTGCCAGATACGGTATGTAGCGGTGCATATCGTTGTATATCTCAATATTTTTTACTACAACTTGTTTGTAGGCTTTAAGACCGCAGTTGAAGTCATGAAGTTTGACGCCCGAAAACTTGCGTGCTGTGGCGTTAAACAGTTTTGAGGGCAGGTTTTTGGTCAGTTTGTTGTCGTAACGTTTTTTCTTCCAGCCTGATACGAGGTCGTAGCCGTCGTCGGTAATCATGCGAAACAGTTCGGGTATTTCGTCGGGGCTGTCTTGTAGGTCGGCGTCCATAGTTATAACGACGTTACCTTGAGCGCGTTGAAAGCCGCAATGTAACGCCGGCGACTTGCCGTAGTTGCGTCTGAACTTTATGCCTTTGACCGTTTGAGGAGCTTGTGCGGCAAGGTCTTCGATTATTTTCCACGAATCGTCGGTACTGCCGTCGCTGACGAAGATTATTTCGTAGGTAAAATGATTTTCATCCATTACCTTTTTAATCCATTCGTAGAGTTCGGGCAACGATTCTGCTTCGTTGTATAGCGGAATAACTACTGAAATATCCATTTTAATAAAAGAAAGCCGATAAACCGGGGTCTATCGGCTTTCTCAATCACACAATTTAAAAATCTGAAAAAGTTATTTATTAGTATCCATTATAACAAGACGGTTCCAGTTGTTGATTTCATACGGTTGCTGGGTATCGCCTTTCCATTCGATGGATATTTTCTCGGTCGGGATGCCATACTGTTCGGTAAGTTTCTTGGCGACGGCTTTGGCACGACGCTCCGACAGACCATAGTTATAGTCGGCAGTACCGGTTTGTTTGTCGGCAAAACCTATGATTTTGATCGGCAGATTATGCTTCTTGGCATACTCGGAGGTGTTGAAGATGTTTCCTTCCTGATTCTTGTCGATAACAGAACTGTTAAGGCGGAAGAATACGGTATTCTTCATCGTTTCGATTTTCTCAACCACAGGTGCTGCTTTCGGACATTCCGGACATGACTTCGGACGTTTGCTTAACTCATCATTTTGAGCGCGCAAAGCGTTGATTTGACTGTTGAGGTCGTTGAGCAGGGCATAGTCCATCGGCTCAATAACTTCAAAGTTGGTACGTCCGATTTTGTAGTTCAGACCTAACGAGCCTTGGAAGATACGGTCTTCTTCATGTCCCATGTCAACACGGTTGAACTCTTCGTTGTAGAGGCTGTACATACCTTCGAGGAAGATGTCGATGCGCTCGCTCATACGGAAAGGAATCTGTACGCCGATATTGACCGACGGGGATTCTGTTCGTTTGAACTCGTAACCGGCTACCGATTTACCGGCGCGTATGGCATAACCTACACCTGCAAACGGTATGATACGAACAACTTTCTTCTCATTGTAGGGCGCCCAGAAGTTGGTAATATCCCACAGCAGGTCGGCATGAATATTGCCGTACATGAAGTCTTTTTGGGTAAGTGTACGGCTTGTTCCGGTTCCGAGAAGTTGGAAATCTTTCAACTGACCGCCGTTACCCTGCAAGCGCCATCCGATATACGGGCTGTACCATTTGCCGACTGACAGCGTTCCTGCCCAGTTCAGACGGTCGCCTAAACTTGCTTCGCTGTTTTGGTCGCCCAAAAAGACGCTCATACCTCCACCAAGAGACACAAAGATGTTGTCGCCGGCTTTGTTCTTCTTGAAATTCACTTTTGACCCGTTTTCAGTGCTGAAACCTACTTGCGGCTGGTATTCCTGTGCCGTTACCGACATCATAATACCGCTTAAAAAAGCTAACAGTAAAAATTTAGTTCTCATAATTATAAAATTTTTAAATAACAAATTAATAGTCTTGAAATAGTTTTTTGACGTTTTTAATCAAATTTCAATGGCAAAAGTAGGTATAATTTTTAAGATTTTCAATTCTGAAAAACCGGTTTTTGGCGATTTTTGTAAAATTATGACTTAACTTTTTGATTATCATACAATTAATGCCAATGTTAATAATACATAAAAATAGTTGCAAATAGTTAATGAGATTTCAATTATCGGTTGAGAATCCGGCTGAGATACTGTCCGTAAGAGTTATTTTTCATCAGTTGGGCAGAGCAGAGCAGTGTTTCGTTGTCGATCCATCCGTTGTGCCATGCTATTTCTTCAAGGCAGGCGATCTTCAATCCTTGCCGCTTTTCGATGACCTCAACAAAAGTAGAGGCTTCGGAAAGGGATTCGTGGGTGCCTGTATCAAGCCATGCGAAGCCTCGTCCTAAAAGTTTAATTTTCAACGATTTGTCTTCGAGGAAACGTTGGTTGACGGTAGTGATTTCGAGTTCGCCGCGTGCCGAAGGCTTGATGCTGCGGGCTATTTCGAGTACTTTGTTAGGATAGAAGTAGAGGCCTGTAACAGCGTAGTTGGATTTTGGCTGTTGCGGCTTCTCTTCGATACTCAGAACATTACTTTCGGCGTCGAGTTCGGCTACTCCGTAACGTTGCGGGTCGTTGACGTAGTATCCGAAGACTGTTGCTTTGCCTTGTTCTGCGTTATCGACGGCGTGGCGGAGCATGGCCGTAAAGCCTTGTCCGTAGAAGATGTTGTCGCCGAGTACGAGACACGCCGTGTCGTTGCCGACAAAGTCTGCGCCGATGATGAACGCTTGCGCCAGACCGTCGGGCGAGGGCTGTTCGGCATATTCGAACTTGACGCCGAGTTCGTTACCGTTGCCCAGCATCCTGCGAAAGCCGGGCAAGTCTTGCGGGGTCGAGATGATGAGTATCTCGCGGATACCGGCAAGCATCAGTACCGATATCGGGTAGTAAATCATCGGTTTGTCGTAAACCGGAAGTAACTGTTTCGATACTCCTTTCGTTATTGGGTACAATCGTGTGCCGGAACCTCCGGCTAATACTATTCCTTTCATCTTAACTATGATTATAGTGTGATTTTATTGATTATTGTGATTATCCGATATATGTTTTTTGTCTTACCCTAATCCGTACGGCATTTCTCACCGGCTTGTCGCTTACAAAAACCATATATCCGCCACCACCGGCGCCCGACAGTTTCCAGCCGAGAACGTCGCAGCGATAACTTTCGATTTCATTCATAATATCTTCCGTTACCATGTTGGGAAACATCCGTATCTGATATTCAAAACTTGCCGTAGAAGCGGCTCCCCACGCTTTCAGATCACGTGCAAGCAACGCCTCGCGACATGCTGCCGACGCTTCGGCTAACGCGCGCGCGTTCATTATAGTAATATCCGTCCCTGCAAGCACATCGTAAGACGCTTTACGGGGATAGAGCGGAACGAGCCACAGATGAGCTTCAAGCCACGACAGCAGTTCGGGCGCAGTATGATTCTCAATATGCGACGGCCAGTAATCATTGTCGTAATACAGCATGTTAAGACCTTGATAAACAATACCTATCGAATCCTGAGAGCCGCTGACATACTTTGTGCCGGGAGGGTTTTCAAAGCAAAACAGCGTCTTCGCCAGCACTTCTCTATCGCCGTCAGGTATGTCGGTATGCCATAGTTCGATGGCTTTCTTTCGCGAACTTGTTGCCATACCGCTACGGTCGTTAAACTCATAATCCGGTTCTATACAAACGGTTACAACATAGCCGGAATGAAATTTGTTAACAAACGGCTGGTCGAGCCATCCTCCGGCAAGGTCGATACGGTACGGTATCCTGCATTCCTGACGCAAAGCGGTAGTAGAGCGGGCAGGCAGTCCGCTGTGAGGCACACGCTCGCTGACAACATAACGTATCCCAAATTTGCGGCAAAACTGCTCTTTGACAGGTGAATGTCCGTCGGTATTGACAAAGAAAACATCCGGTTGCAGTCGCTTGACTTCTTCTTCAAAATCTATTATACCGCTACCGCTGTTTATCCAAGCATCTTTGACGGCCTTGAGCGACTTGACCATATAGAGCCGCTCGGCGTCGGTGTTGATAGTTTTGCGTCCTTTAAGATTGAAAACCGTTTGAGACGAACCGATACCGACATACAAGTCTCCGTAGGTCGCCGCCTCCTCAAAAAAGGCTACATGACCACTGTGCAACATGTCATAGCATCCGCTTACAAATACTTTTAAAGCCATATTTTATCATATTAACGCCGCAAAGTTAGCATAAATTTTTGAGATTATTCACAAACGAAGAAAAAAAACAATTTTTCGAGGTTCCCTTATGAATTATGTGGTTTCCCTGACTTTTCGGCTTGCTTAGCTGTACTACCAATGATGTAATGCGGTTTTGGTTCTTCTTTTGAACTTTAATTTGTTACGGCACAAAAAAATATTCCGTCGTATCTTTGATACGGATTGACAGGATAAAAAAGCCTCGCCTGACCAAGAATATTTGCAAAGATATTGGCGAGGCGTTAGTGGCGTTTGCCAATGCCGACGGCGGCGAACTGCTTATCGGCGTTGAAGACAACGGCGCTATTACCGGCGTGCCGCATAATGAAATTGAAATTCTAACAATGACAGTCAGTTTGTTGACGGCGCTTACGTAAACGACTTGGATTTAACGCTTTTGCGAAGTATTGCGGATTCATATATTATTTGAATTGTGCCTTAAATCATGGGATGGCTTGCGACCTTATATTGCGTAGAAAACCGAATTTAGCGCCGGTGCACGAATTATACTCCAACGGTACATGGTTTCAAGTCTTGTTGAGAAAAAAAACATACAGGAAACCTAAACAAACAGGAATAATGACGGTACCTCGCAATGACGAATGCGCATGTAAGTGATCGTTAATTATTGATTACTGCACACTGATGTTTGCTCCGTGCTATCTGTGTGCTAAATTGGGGTTCCGTTGCTTCTGCGCAACCTTTAACCTTTAAGTTTTTTTAACGCAAGAAAGTGCGAACGTTTGAAAAATAAGTCGTACCTTTGCGGCCGAATTAACGTGGACAGATTTGTACTGCTTGCAACCACAGAAAAAAATGCTAAAACGAACTTGCAACTTTTGTTTGCACTTAGCAAATACCG
>JAITHS010000051.1 GCA_031279875.1 Tannerella sp. | reverse complement strand
AAACCGATTACCTGTTCGATTTTGCGACCGCCTTTAAACATTGCGGGATACGACATTACGGCAGGCGTTCTCAAACCGCCGTCCCATTCTTGGTGTTTAGCGCCTCTCAAAGGATTATTGCTGCCGCCGCCCTTTGCGGGCGCTCCGTTGTCGCTAAAAAAAACTATCAGAGTATTGTCATATAATCCGTTCTTTTTCAGCGCATTGACTATCTCCCCTACCCCTCTGTCCATACATGTTACCATAGCGGAATAAAGCGCTTCTTTGCGGCGTTTGGGCTGCAAATTATCGATTTCATCGGTGTAAAGAGCGATGTCTTCGGGTTTAGCCTGCAACGGCTCGTGAGGAGCATTAAAAGCAATATGCAACATAAAAGGCCCATCGGCAGCATAGTTTTCGATACATTTCACGGCTTCACGGGCAATTAAATCCGTTGCATAGCCTTCGTCATGAGACGATGCCCAATCGTTATGCCAGTCTAACTGCCCTTCGCGGTGGTGAGTAAAATAATCAATAGCGCCGTTAAGATGCCCATAAAAATGCGTATATCCCTGATTGAGAGGATAATAAATCTTGCGAGAATGTCCCAGATGCCATTTGCCGATGATAGCGCGATTGTTGTATCCGGCTTTTGCCAGCATTTCGGGTAAAGTTTCTTCTTCGGGGTCAAGACCGAAATCGCGCCAAGGCGGGATAACGTTTTCTCTGATACCGAAACGGTTAGGATACCGACCTGTAAGTAATCCTGCCCGCGTCGGCGAACTGATCGGTGCGGTGTAGAAGCGGTTGAGTTCAACCCCTGTTCGTGCAAGCAAGTCGAGGTTAGGGGTTTTGATGTCGCTGCCGTGATAGCCCACGCTACCCCACCCCAAGTCGTCGGCAACGATGATTACGATGTTCGGTTTAGGTTGTGTTTGAGCCTGCGCACAGGCAGTTACCGCGATAGATATTAATGATATTCGTTTCATTATGAAATATTTATAATTTAGGAAAACCTGCCCTCCATTTCAAAACCTTATCTTTCAACTCCGAAGCCTTATCGGGGAATTGTTCTATAAGGTTTGTTGTTTCGCGAGGGTCGTCGTAGAGATTGTAGAGGGCGGGAGCAGTTTCATCGGCATTGATAAGCAATTTCCACACACCGTTGCGAATGGCGAGGTTCGGGCTTTCGTCTTTGTCGGCCGGTTTCGGAAATGCTTTGCTATCGTTACGCCGGTATTCAAAGAATATCGGTTTGGATCGCAGAGCCGGTTTACCGAGCAAGGCGCCGCTCAGGTCTTCGCCGTCGCTTTTATAGCCCGTCTGCACCTTTACGTCGGCAATGCCGCACAGACTTGTGTACATATCAAGAGCGCTGATAACCGTTGAGTTATCGATTTTGCCTTTCGGCACACGACCGTTTAAGCCCCAAACGATAAACGGCATCCTCATACCGCCTTCGTATAGCGATGCTTTACAGCCGCGATAGTTGCCTGCTCTGCTACCGCGAAAACTTGGTGCAGGGCCGTTGTCGCTTGTAAAAATCACGATAGTATTCTTATCTATACCAAGAGCTTTGAGACCGTCGAGCAAACGACCTATCTGACGGTCATACTCAATCAGCACGGTACGGAAATTATGCTCACTGCTTTCGCCTTCAGGAAATACTTTCTGCTCTTCGATATTACCGACCCAAGGCGTGTGCATATCGTCGGGCCAGAGGTTTATGAAACATGGTTTGTCGCTGTTACGGCGCAGGAAATCAAGCGTCTTATCAACAAAATAAGCCGTTCTGTCCCAGCGTTTTATGCTATCCTTATCCGACCATATCCAGTTTGTAGATGTGATGAGCGGTTCGGGGTCGGGACTTTCATAAGTACTTACATACTCGTCATAACCGTAGTTTGTGATATGAGGGGCGTCGATAACGTCGCGACCGCCGCCGAGATGCCATTTGCCGAAATGACCTGTCTTATAACCGGCATTTTGCAAGGCATGAGGCAGCGTCGGAGCGGCAGGGTTGAGATAGTCGGCCATATCTGCGTTACGGTTGCCTTCGCGCGTTTGCAGGTAACTTGTTATGTTCCACTGTGCCGGATGAATACCTGTCAGCAATCCCGCCCGCGACGGCGAACTGATAGGCGACGCGCTGTAATACTGCGTAAACATCAAGCCCTCAGCCGCCATGCGGTCGATATTAGGCGTAGGAACGAATTTACCGCCGTAGCATCCCACATCGCCGTATCCCATATCGTCGGTAAGGATAAAGATGATGTTAGGTTTCGCTTTCGGAGGATTAGATGCAATAGCGGCAGGAACAACAGCCGTACACATCACAGGGACTATTATCCCTCTTGAAAATTTTTTCATATTATTATCTCCATTCATTGATATATAGACCGTTGGGCTGAACATCGCGGATACGATTGCGATAAACGAGTGTTTCGGATACTTTGCAGGCTGTGCCGTCTGTGAGAGTGTATGAATAGTTGAGCGTAAAAGTCTTGGTATCAGCATCATAAGACGAAGCTTCGTCGGGTTTCACTTCGAGCGGAGATGCGTCGTCGGCGATAATCGACACCGCGCCGCTACCTGTTACGGGCGCCTGAACGATAAACGAATAAACGCCGTTAGCGGGGTCGTCTTTGTTGGTAGCGTCGGCAACTACACGCATACGGTCGGGCGCGACGGTATTCAGAAAGCGTCGGCTGTCGGTTAAAGTAGCGTTGTTGGCATACTGTACGCTTGCGGCGCCGCCTTTTGTTACGCTACCGGAATAGGTGTAATAACCGTGCTGGCGTGCGTAATAACTGATAGCAATACGTATGACGCCTAAGTAGGGAGAAACGGAATCAACGTCCTGAGATTCTAAAAGGCGCACCGGCAGGATAAATTCTCCCGTCAAAGACTTGGCATCGGCAAGAAAAGCGGCAGAATCGAGTGTTATGCGCATATAACCTTTGAGTTCGTTTTTGGGAACGATAATCTGCGATGTTGCGCAACTGTAATAACCGGCCGGAAGCGGCGTCTTTGAAGCGTCGTTAATAAGCGTCGGGTCAACGGTATAGTTAATCAGCCTGTCTTTCTTATTATTGATAACGCCGGCAAAAGTAACGCCGAGATCGAGCGAAAGCCCTTCTCCAACGATTATATTGCGGTTATAATCCTGATATGGAAACATCACCGAAGTATAGTCATAGACGATATCCGTATCTTCAAAGCCGCATGACGCAAGTCCGAAAGCGGCTGTCAGTAATAATATATAAAGTTTTTTATTCATAGTTTACCATCCTTTGTTTTGAATCAGATTCGACGAGTTATAAAGTTCCATGTACGATATGGGTTGATAGGGCGACAGATAATTTTTTGTTTCTATCAGTTTGCGGCGATAAGAATACTTACCGTCCGCCGCACGTGTTATCTCCATTCCGTAAACGGGAGTATTCAACAACGATTTATAATCATCCGTCAAGACGTTAATCCATCGGCGGATGTCATAAAAATAATGACCTTCAAAAGCAAGTTCAAGGCGTCGTTCGTTGCGGATATAAGCCCTGAACAGCGTTACGTCGTCATTGACAACGTTATCGAGATATTTGTCGCCGTTAGCGTTACCCCAGTAGCGCAGGTGGATACGTTTCAATACCGTTGCGGCGTTAAAACCAAGTCCGTGCGGGTCTTGTTTTACGCCCCACGCTTCGTTGGCTGCTTCGGCAAAGTTGAGATACAGTTCGGGTTTACCGAGAATGATATACGAGCGTGCCGTGCCGACAAGGTTGCCCGGACGCAGCGAAACGGTACCGTAGCGCAGCAGTTTTTTGAGATAATACGATGTTCGAGACGTTTTATTAACAGGCACATACGCATCGGCGCCGCCCTCGAAACTTTCGATTATATGATAATTACCCGGCCCCATGCCGGAGCCATTGTAAGCCACATATAGCGCTAAACGCGGATCACGGTTAGCATAAGGGTCATCATCCTTATAGACAGCACTTTCGGCAATCGGATAGCCGGAATTGTCGGGAAAAGCATCGACATAATTTTGCGATGGATTGGTAGTAGCGTTGCCGTACATCGATTGCGGATAGTTATCGTTTTCGTAAGCGCGATTGCCGGACTGCACTACAGAGCGAAAAAATATGTCGCGACCGTTATCATTCCACGTCATATTCTGCAACTGATTGAAATAATACTGCTCGACGGTAG
>JAITHS010000374.1 GCA_031279875.1 Tannerella sp. | reverse complement strand
GTACGCTCTTATTCCGGTCAGCAACGAAAAAAATCCTCTGCTCTCGAAGGTCGGCAAAGGTTTGAAAGCAAAGGATCTGAAAAACCTCGTCTTTGAGAACAACATTGACGACGAAGACGAATTTGGCGATGAAGAGAAGCCGAAATTCTCGGCCACCGTCTATTCCCGTAGCGGTCAGTCGTCAACTACGGCAGTTCTGGCAGAGCATTATGATCGGACACCCGAACTTATTAAAGGCAAAAAGATTGTCGGCGATGAGATTTTTATCATCGAAGCATTGAGAAAAGATGAGAACGGTATAGCGTTCAATACATTAAATTATGTATATGACCTTCGTACCCGCTCTCTGAAAACAAACCTGACAGTGTTGCCGCTTAATCTCAAAGCAGAAATCAGAGAGGCGCTACAATCAAAAAACATCGACAAAACTATTTTAGCCCTCGAAGCATCCGGCACGGAAGCAGTACCGATTGAGAATTTCGGTCTGGCAATACCTCCGACGCTCGCTTACAACAGCGACATAATAAGATTTGCAAGCTGGGTTCTCGAAAACGGACAGCAATACAACCACGAATTAGGCTTTTTGACTTTAGATCCTGCCACGCTCGCTTTACAGCAGAAAAAAACTAATCTATGGTTCAGACGAGAAACCATACAGCGTTGAAGACGTCCCGCATGGGACGACACTTGATTGCGCCTGCTGTAAGTGTTGTAGCACCGAAAACCGCTTGCAGGGTTTTTCAACCGCTGCAAGGGTTTGGGATACGGTACCGCCGCCATACAGGGCATTCGTCATTGGTAGCAGGATGACGACTGCGACCGGTTAAATTTTTAGAGGTTCCCTTAATTTTTAATTCTTAATTTTTAATTCTTAATTTTTAATTCTTAATTTTTTTTCGTACCTTTGTGCCACGAATTATCAAAAACGTAACACATTTATTTATGAAAAAAATTTGTATTCTGCTTATTACAAGCATGTTGATTAGCGCCTCGATTATGGCGCAGAGTGATTTACAAACGACTAATTTTGCTGCCGATTCGGTAAAATTAGACGAAGTATTAATTATCGGTTCGCGAGTACATGCGACGCGCGACGTAATGCCGACGCCGGTCAGCATCGTTTCGCGGCAGGCGATAGAACAGAGCGGCTCCTCAACGCTTTTTCCGATATTGACGGAACAGACACCCGGGCTGTTTGTTACCTCGCGAGGCGTACTTGGCTACGGCGTTTCGTCGAATGCGGCAGGTAACGTCAGTTTGCGCGGCATGACAGGCGGTGCCGGCAGAGTGCTGGTGCTGATAGACGGTCATCCGCAATATGCTTCAATCTTCGGACATCCCGTCGGCGATGCTTACATGAGCGGCGACGCAGAGCGCGTGGAAGTGTTTCACGGCTCGGCATCAACACTTTACGGCTCTAATGCTATGGGTGGGGCTATCAATATTGTAACGCGAAAGATGCTACATGACGGCAACCGTTTTAAAGCGCGTCTGTCGGGAGGGTCTTACGGAACGGCGCAGGCACAGGTCAGCGACAGCTATCGTAACGGTGGGCTAACATTCTTTGTAGCAGGCGGTTATGATCATACCGACGGACATCGTCCCAACTCACAGTTTGATTCTTACAACGGAGCCGCCAAGATAGGCTATGAACTTACCGACGCATGGAAAGTAACAGGAAATGCGAGTTTTACGAAATTCAAATCTGAAGACCCCGGACCGGCAAACAATCCCATGTTTGAAAGCATGAGGGATATTATGCGTCAGGTAGCGTCGGTTTCGCTCGAAAACAACTATGATTTCACATCCGGCGCCGTCAATTTTTATTTCAATTACGGCGAGCACAATATCAACGACGGCTACGCAAGCGGCGGCACACCGAGGGAATTTTTGTTTCACTCTACCGATTATATGGGCGGAGTCAATATTTATCAGTCGATTAAACCGTTTACCGGCAACACTTTGACGGGCGGCGTTGACGTTAAACTTTACGGCGGCAACGCTTATCGCAATCCGGAAACAGAAGTTTATGCAGACCACAAAAAACTGCACGAAACAGCCGGTTATCTCTTTGTAGAGCAGGAAGTTGCGCGTTTTATGCTTAACGCCGGTATTCGTCTCGAAAGCAACAGCCTCTATGGTAACGAGTGGGCGCCGATGGCAGGAATATCGTTCAGGGCGGCGAAAGCTACGACACTCAAACTGTCTGTTACTAAGGGATTTCGCTCACCTAACATGCGTGAACTCTACATGTACGGCATGGGAAATGAAGAACTCAAACCCGAAAGAAGCCTTACGTATGATTTCACTGTTTCGTCATACCTGCTCGACAACCGTCTGTCGGGCGATTTGAGCCTTTTTTATATCAAAGGCGACAACATCGCGACCCTTGCTCAGGTTAATAACAAAATGCAATGGGTCAACTCCGGTAAGTTTGTCAACAAGGGAGTAGAAGTAGGATTGAAATTTCGGGCGTCGCAAAACCTGCTGCTCAACAGCAATTACAGTTATCTCGACATGGACACGCCTATAACCGGAGCGCCGGAACATAAATTTTATGTCGGAGCAAATTTCTCGAAAGGCAAATACTCTCTCGGCGGCGGTGTGATGCACATCAGCGGGCTTTATCTCTCGACCGGCAACGAAGCACAAAAGAGCAATTATACTATACTCAAAGCCCGTGCCGGATACCGCATCGCAAAAAGCATAGAACTATTTGTTAACGGCGACAATCTGCTTGCGCAAAAATACGAAACCATGCTTGGCTTCCCAATGCCCCGTGCCACGTTTAACGGCGGCATTACGGTTGATTTGTAGTCGAAATTTTCCGCTCCACCGAAGCCAACATATCGCTTAAACGTTCTACTTTGTGCTTTGTGATAGCGATCCGTCCGCTGCGGATAAACTGTAACACGCCGATACGTTTGCTCAATTCGTCGAAAAGCGCCTGCGTTTCCTCATAATGTCCGTTCTTTTCAAGCACCGTCAGATCGTTGTTTATAAACAGTACCCGTGCGTTGTATTTGCGTATCAGGTCTTCTACACCGTCCATGCCGAGAAACAGTTCGGTACTGATTTTGTAGAGCGCAATCTCCTGATATACAAGTTCTTCGTCAATATTAAAATACGCTTTGAGGATATCGACTCGCTTATCGATTTGCTTTACTACCTTTTCAATAGTGTCGCGGTCGCTGAAAGTGGTAATAGTAAACTTGTGGACGCCCTCTATTGCGGAAGGCGACACCGAGAGCGTTTCGATATTCAAGCGGCGGCGGGTAAAAATTATCGTTATCTGGTTGAGTAATCCGACAGTGTTTTCCGAAAAGATTATTACAGTATATAATTGTCGTTCCATTCTTGAAAAATGTTAAATCAATTTCAGAATATGTCTGTCTAAAAGATTGTCTATCACTTGTTTGGCGATAATGTCGCTATTACTTTTAAGGGCATCGGTATATTCTTTGCCGAACTCGGCGGCGACTTTGTAACCGACATGCAATAACTGACGAAAATTAGGATTATAATCCTTATGATCTTCGATATGTCGCAGAGTATCAGCTATTTTGCGTCCCGTCCAATTGTTTACGTCGTCAGGCGTCGGTAGCTCGTTGGTTTTTATGTCAATAACGGTAGAGTAGGGGGCGCATAGTTCGTCGTATCTGTCGTAAGCCTTTGAATATATGGCTTTTACGAGAGAAACGGCGTCAGATTGAGCGCTTTCGGCAAGGCCGACAAGTTCTTCAAGCCATGTTGTACCGGCTGTTTTGATATGGATACCTTTGTCGTATTTCTTTATTAATCTGCCCATTATAGGATATATCAAAAATTTGTCGCTGCCGGAGTGGATACTTAATTTTAAGCCTGCGGGCAGTCCGAATTGTTTGACGGCGAAGTCGATAACAAGTAAATCCTGCTCAAATTCTTTTGCAAATAAATCTGTATTTCCCACATAATCAACGCCCTTATTGAATCTTCCGGTAAATTTGGGTGCTATTGTTTGTGCCGGAATATTTTCTTCGGCAAGCATTTTAAGAATATAAAACATCTCAACCGGCGTTTGTGCATCCATAACCTCGTCCATCGATACTTCGGTAATAAAATTTTCAGCGCCTTTTGCTGTGGCTATGTGACGGTAAATGCGTCCTGCCTCTCGAACGGCAAAGAGAAATTTTTCCGTAATATTAAGAAGTTGATTATCAGATATTTCAAACGCATCGGCAATACCCGGAATTTGGAGTTTGCCGTTTGTAGGACGGTTTGCGGCTACAAAAGCGTCGATTTCCTCCTGCAAAGCCTTTTTTCCGATATAATCAGCTACATCAAGAGTAAAAAAATCCGACGAGGCGATAAATTTATCGACGTTAGTGAGGTTAATATGGTCTGCATCAACGAAATACGCACCTTTATAGTTTAATGCTTTGACAGCGGCATCAGCTTCGACCCGTGTGTCTTCGGGCGTTGAATGCACGATAGAATGTTCGCGGTTAGACTTGTTCCACACCGGCTCGAAAGGCAACCCTGTCATTGCCGCGCCTTCGATAAGAGCCGTAAGTTGCGCCTCGCCTTGATGTGCAAAGCGGTCGCCTGTTCCGAATGAATATTTTCCAATGTTCATAATAATAGTTTTTAATAATAAATCGCCGCAAAGGTAGTTATTTTAATTAAGAATTAAAAATTACGAATTACGAATTAAAAATTACGAAACCACTCTTAACTCTCAACTCTCAACTCTCTTTTGCGTTCTTTGCGTAAATATTTGTATATTTGCACTTTATTTTGGCATGAAGAATTTATTAACAACATTATAATTCGCTTATTATGAACAAGAAAGCAATAATCATAGGTGCGACGTCGGGTATAGGCAGGGGGTTGGCGGAAATTCTGGCAGCGGATGGTTATCGTGTCGGTA
>JAITHS010000278.1 GCA_031279875.1 Tannerella sp. | reverse complement strand
TGTAAAATTACTCACTGATGGCGGCGGCGCGGAGTAGGGTGGCGAGGGCGGAGTTGCAGGCGGCGAGGGTTTCGATGTAGGTGGCGCGGACGTCGTCGTAAGTGCGTTGGGCGTTGAGGACTTCGAGGAGAGATGTTTCACCGCGACGGTAACTGTAAGTTTTGCCGTCGAGAACTTTTTGTGCTTGATGTAAAAGTCCGCTGTCGTATGTTCTTACTTGTCGTAAGAGGGCGTTGTATTGGGCGTAACTTTGCATCACAGAGTTACGAATTTCCAATTCAGCCTGACGGTAGTTGAGTTCAGCCTGACGGACGCGATGTTCGGCGGCTCGCACGGCGCCTTTGTTGGTGTTGGACAGTTTTAAAGGAACTGATATACCGACTGTTACGCCGTTGAATTGTGGGGCTGGGGCTATTTCGTTGCGTACTTCGGTATTGTAGTTGTAACCAATGGCGAGGTCGAATTCGGGATTGCGTTGACGGCGGGTTACTTTCAACTGTTTGGCGGCGACATCGACGTTTTTGAGGGCAGCGGCGAGGTCGGCGCGATTGTCTAATGCTGTTTGAATCAAGTTGTGTGTGTCGAACAAGCGCACTTCGGCATGGAGGTCGTCATTTGGGATGACGTAGATGCTGTCGTAGCCTGTCATGAGCGAGAGATCATGGCAGGCATTGAGGGCGTCGGCCTGTGCTTGCAGCAGTTCGTTGTAGAGCATACCGGCTTCGAGGGCGCTTTGAGTGGCATCGACCTGTGTTATTTCGCCAAGTGCGAAGCGTATGCTATCGCTGTCGGCGAGGCGGCGGATGTTGTCGTAAGTTATTTGTTTGATACGCGCCAACTCGTTGAGTCTCTGTGCGTTGATATACGCTAATGTTGCTTCTGTGCGGAGATTGTGGAAATAGTCTGTCAGGAGGGCATCGGCGAGTTGTTTTTCGCTGTGTGCGAGGTCAATATTAGCGCTACGCACACCGAGTTGGAATGTTTTGCTCAATTCAATGCCGACTGAACGTCCCATCAACATGCGTCGGTCGTCGTTGTCGGCATACTCGACGGAAAGTGTCGGGTCGTTGAATATTTTCGTTGCCCGTAACTCCGCCTCTGCGATGCCGATGTTGAGTTTCTCTGCCGCGTAGGCGATGTTGTTTTCTTTTACCTTGTTGATGAACGCTTGATAACCAAGTTTCTCCTGTGCGTACGAATTTTGTACGCAAAGTACACATAGTACATAAAATAAAATTTGTTTCATTTGTTTATTTGTTTTTTAATTCTTCTTTCTATCAGATAATACAGCGCAGGTAAGATATACAGTGTTACGACCGTACCGCAGAGCAGTCCATAGACTATAACTGTAGCGAGAGGTCGTTGCACATCGCTACCTATACCGGTACTCAATGAAGCGGGCAGCAAGCCGAGTATGGCTACTGTTGCAGTCATCAACACCGGACGCAATCGATGAGAAGCGCCTGATATAACAGCGTCGCGCAATCCGGCGCCATGCTTGCGCAGCACGTTGATATGCGCAATCATTATCACGCCGTTTTGGATAAACACACCGAAAAGAGCTATAAATCCTACTGCCGACGATACGTTGAACGTCATCCCCCGCACTACGAGCGCCAACATACCGCCAAAAACCGCCAGCGGCAACATGCTTATCAGCAGTCCGGCTTGTCGGAACTTTCCGAAAGTAAAAAACAGCAGCAGGAACATCACGGCAACAGTTATCGGCACAATGACTGCGAGGCGACCGAAAGCACGATTTTGGTTCTCCAACTGCCCTGCCCAATGCAGTTGATAAGCATTGTGGTCGTATGCAACATGTTGTTCGATCTTCGCATTTGCTTCTTGAGCAAAAGAAGAGAGGTCTCGACCGCGCAGGTTCATCCCGACGGTAACAAAGCGTTTGTTTTTCTCGCGCGAAATCATACTTGCTCCGGTAGTCGTCTTCACTTCGGCCACTGCAGAGAGCGGAATTGTTGCTCCCGAAGCGGAAGTAAGCATCAGTGCGCCGATTTTTTCAGGCGTATCGCGTGATGCGTCCGAATAGCGACAGATGACGTCATAAACGCGGCTGTCGATAAATACTTGCGAGATAGCCTTGCCACCTATCGCTACTTCGATCAGTTCAGCCACGTCCGACACATTAAGGCCGTAGCGGGCTATCTTGTCGCGGTCGGGAACTATCAGCAATTGAGGTAAAAAAGGTTCTTCGAGGATACCTACATCGCCTGCGCCCTCAACGTCTGCCAATACATCTTTGATATCTTCGGCAATACGTCGAGTTTCAATCATATCATCGCCGTAAACCTTTATCGCCAAGTCGCTGTGCGTGCCTGTAATCTGATCCATCACCATATCCATGATAGGTTGAGTGAAGCCGACGCTAAACCCCGGCAAAGTATCCACCATTGCTGCCATGTCGGCTATAAGATCATCTTTGCGTCGTCCGTTTTTCCACGTATCATACGGTTTGAGACCTATCATCACCTCAATATGCGAAAACGAAAACGGACAAACGCCTTCATCATCGCGTCCTGCTTGCGTCATAACGTATGTAACTTCGTCATAATCATTAAGTTTATCACGCAAAACGGTAGCCATTTCGGATGATTTTTCGAGCGACATACCCGGCGGAAGTTGAACTTGAAGCCATATACTTCCTTCATCGAGAGCGGGAAGAAAATCTTTTCCTACAATCACCGACAGCGTACCGACGGCGAGAAGTATCACAGCAACAGGCAAGACAAGTTTGCGTGGCGCGGCAACAATCCTTTCCGTTTGCTTTTTATAGACCGTGATAAGCCGTTCGAGCAGACGATTGTGATATACCTTTTGAGGTTTTCGATATACCGCAAAAGCCAGTCCGGGAATCATTATCAGCGCTGACGCTAATGCTCCGATAAGTGCGAAAGAAACTGTAAAAGCCATCGGGGTAAAGAGTTTTTTCTCTACTCTGTCGAAAGCAAAAAGCGGCATGTAAGCGATAATAATGATGATAGTGGCAAAGAAAACCGGTTTTGCTACTTCCGCCACCCGACGTGCTATTGTTGCTCTGTCGAGCGGCAGGTTGTGGTCGTCTTCACGCTTGCGCAAAATTGTTTCCATCATCACAATCGTACCGTCGATTATTATTCCGAAGTCAATTGCGCCCAGCGATAGCAGATTGGCGGGAATATCGGTCAGCCACATAAGCATAAACGCTATCAGCAGCGATACGGGTATGGTAACGGTTGCCAGCAGCGCGCCTTTCGGACTGCCCAGAAAGATAATCAAAACAGCGATAACAAGCACTATTCCGAACGAAAGAGTATGCGAAATAGTATTAAGAGTGGCATCAACGAGTTCGGTGCGCGAGTAAAACGTC
The DNA here is from genome assembly GCA_031279875.1 of Tannerella sp. Classification (GTDB taxonomy): domain Bacteria; phylum Bacteroidota; class Bacteroidia; order Bacteroidales; family Tannerellaceae; genus Tannerella. The sequence goes on along the minus strand of JAITHS010000278.1, from coordinate 4,685 downwards.
AGCAACCGCGTTCCTTTGGGTAAAATATTGTCGTTCAAATCTTTGATAGCTTCGTCGATCTGTTTGAGTACTTTAGACGGATTTTCGTAGCGCAACAATTGTACCATGCCTTGAACGCCGTCTTCACAGTCAACATCGTTGTCGAGATAACCCATAATGCCTTTACGTTCAAGATTGCCGTATTTCAGTTCGCCCAGATCTTTAATACAAACGGAAGCGCCTCCAACGGTCTTGACCACGATTTTGCCAAGGTCTTGCAAGTCGCGCACCAATCCTACTCCCCGCACAACATAACTCAAATCGCCGCGCATCAGAGTACTGCCTCCGGCGTTGGAGTTGTTACGCTCTACGGATTCGATTACTTCCGACAGCGACAGTCCGTATTCGGTTAATTTGTTCGGGTTTATTTCTATTTGAAACTGTGTCGTCAAACCGCCGAAATTCGACACGTCGGCAATGCCCGCAATCTGCCTCAAACGCGGTATTACAACCCAGTGATTGAGTTCGGTCAACTCTCTCAAACTGCGATTTCCGGTAACTATATAGCGATAAATCTCGCCTGTAGGTGATGTGAGCGGGTCGAGACCGGGTTTGGCGCCAAACGGCAATGCCACTTCGTTGATACGCTCTTCCACTCGTTGCCTTGCCCAGTATTCATCGGTTCCGTCTTCAAAAACAAGCGTAATCTTCGATATTCCGAAAAAATTCTTGCTGCGCAGAGTCTTCAAATGCGGGATACCGTTGAGTTCGCGCTCTAATGGGATACTAATCTGTTGCTCGATTTCGGCAACGGCAAGACCGGGAACTTGTGTCGCTACTCCTACCGAAACATCGGCAATGTCGGGATAAGCATCAATCGAAAGCAGATGCCAACTGTAATATCCTATGCCCGACAAGAGTATGAATACCGTTACCATCAACCAGCGACGGTCTATCAGAGTGTTAATAATTTTCTCCATAGTCTTTTAATTCAAATAAATTCCACCTTCGACTATGACTTTATCACCCTCCTTAAGACCGCTCAAAATACGTATATTGTCGTTATTTCCCGCTGTTTCGGTTTTTACTTTACGACGTTGATACGTTCTTTTTCCGCTCTCAATCAAAACAAAATCGCTGTCCTGTTCCTGCATCACAGCAGTCGCGGGCAGGATAATCGCTTTCTCAGGATTGCTTAAAAAATGCACATCGCAAAACATGCCGAGTTTCAAATATTGATCGGCATTATCGCATTCAACCGTTACTTCAAGCGAACGTGTCTCTTCGTTAAGTTTCTTACCTATATAATATATAGTTCCTTTGATAGCTATATCGGGATGGGCGTTTGTAAACACTTCTACACGGTCGCCGTGACGGATATTTCCGAAACAGTTTTCCTTAACAAGCGCCGCTATCCGCACAAGCGACAAATCGGCTACCGTTACAAGCGGCTCGGCATCTTCTTTGATAAAATGTCCTATCACAATCTTGCTGCTTACAACTTCACCTGCTACGGGTGTGCGGACTATGAGCGGCTGACCGGCAGTAATCGTTTCAGAGTCAATCTGATAATAACGCAACATCGCAAGAGCATTCTCGTAGTCTTTTTGTTTCAGCTCGTAATTAGTTTCGGCTTCTTCGAGCGCCTTTGCCGAGCCGACGTTGTTAGCCGACAAATCACGCTCGCGAGCCGCGTTTTTATGCGCTAACGACAGTTCCTGTTTTGCCTGAAAATATGATTTGGATATTTCATTAAATTCAGGCGACATGATTTCAAACACCGGCGCGCCTTTCGCAACTTGCTGACCCAGACGTACAAACGATTTTGTAATCCTTCCGGCAAAAGGCGCCGCTACTTCGGCATAATGCGACGGTAGAGCCTGTACCGTCCCGTTTGTGCGAAATGTCGCGCTGTAATCGGTAGCGACTACGGTTTGAAGTTTGATTTTATGTTCTATCGGCGAGCCTTCGGCAATAGTAACCGTTTCGCCCTCGACAGTAAATGAATTATTTGTTTTCTCGTCGCCCGTACCTGTCGTGCAGGCACACAGCAACAATATAGATAATATTGTAATTATATATTTGTTCATAAGTAAATGAAAATTAAAAATTAAAAACTTCAATGAATTAAAAACTTCAATGAATTAAAAATTAAGAATTACGAATTACGACGTACAGGGCATTCGTCATTGCGAGGAACGAAGCAATCCAGCGTATTTCCTGTTTTCTGGATTGCTTCGTACCTCGCAATGACGTGGTACCGTCATTACCTATCGTTTGGGGCTATCATTCCTGTTCGCAATGACGTGGTACCTTCTGCCTTCTGCCTTCTGCCTTCTGCCTTCTGCCTTCTGCCTTCTGCCTTCTGCCTTCTGCCTTCTCTCAACCGCTTGCAGGGTTTAAAACCACTGCAAGGGTTTTGGGTATCGTCGTAATTTTTAATTCGTAATTCGTAATTAATTCCACCCCGGTGGCGCCCGAAGGGGCAAAAAGATACATGCCCGATGAGAAATATAACTATATACAGCTGTATAAATAATTCTCACCGTCATTGCGACAGCCATCACAATTGCCGCCACAGCAGCGGTAGCAACAAATTTCGACATCAGCGCTATGATATTACACTGCGTTTGGGTATGAGTATGGTTAATAGGGCTGTCGCCGAAAGGAAAATAGAGATGCGAATGGCTTACCGTCCCCCACGCAAAATGATGCGTGTGTGGAAACGAAGTAGTTGATATATAATAACATAGAAACAATGTTATCATCAACCATCGAGCCGTATTCGTACAAATCTTCTTTAACATGCCGCAAAGATACGAAAAAATTTCGTACCTTTGCACCGTTTTTAAAATAAAAATTATGAAATACGAAATAATAATAGCCGGATTTGGTGGTCAGGGAGTTCTTTCGATGGGCAAGATTCTTGCTTATTCGGGGCTGATGGGAGGCAAAGAAGTAAGCTGGATGCCGTCTTACGGACCGGAACAGCGCGGCGGAACTGCCAATGTTACCGTCATAATCAGCGATGAGCGTATCAGCTCGCCCGTACTCAACGAGTACGATATCGCTATCATCCTCAATCAGCCTTCGATGGACAAGTTTGAAGCAAAAGTAAAGCCCGGTGGCATTCTCATATACGACGATTACGGGATACAAAAGCCGTTGACGCGCAATGATATTGAAATTTACCGCATTGCGGCGATGGATACCGCAACGGCACTCGATATGCAGAAAACGTTTAACATGATAGTGCTTGGCGGACTGCTTAAAGTAGTACCGATGGTTTCGCTCGACAACGTGATGAAAGGCTTGAAAAAGACCCTGCCCGAACGTCATTATTCAACCCTTCCCGCCAACGAAGAGGCGATCCGTAAAGGTATCGAAATTATTCAAAAAGTAAAATGACGTAATATCAAAAAAACTTATTTTGCAGCCGTTAAATATGCAATATGAACAAAAACATACTATTACTTTCTTATGACGTATCGCCATATCAAGGGTCGGAAGCTTCGACAGGTTGGAATTATATCATCAACATGATGCGTGACAACCGCCTGACGGTACTGTTCGGCAAAAGGGAAGCAGATATTAACAAGTATTTGGCGGACAATGAAATGCCTTGCGTAAAGTTTGTGCATGTTCCCGACACGATCAAACCGTCAAAGATATCAAAAGACATCTCGTATTATTTTCAATACAAACAATGGCATAAAAACGCTTACTTGAAAGCGAAAGAAATTATCGACACCGAAAACATCGACATAGTTCATTTCCTTAATCCGACAGGTTTTAAAGATCCGGGGTATCTTTGGAAACTCGACCGACCGTATATTTGGGGACCGATAGCGGCAGTGCATAATTATCCGTTAGCGCTATACAAACCGTTAAGTACGGTCGAAAAACTGAAAGCCTTCTTTTATCGCAGGCTTGTTCACAACTTTCTGTTTTATTTCGACCCGCAAGTACGCAAGGCAATCAAACGAAGCACCTTAATCGGCGCATCGACACCCCAAACACATAAATCACTTATGTCGGTTCATCACAGAGAATCGTTCTTTCTGCCCGAAAACGGAATCACTAATATCGAACGTTCAACGCCTATTGAGTTCAAAGAAGGAGCAAAACTTGAGATCGTTGCGTTAGGGTCGCTTTGCGTACGTAAAAACGTGATACTCATACTTGAAGCGCTTAAATTATTGCGAAATAATTATCACGACAAACTGTTACTCCACATAGTCGGTTCGGGCAACCTCATGGAGCAACTTAAACGATATGCTGCTGATAATCAATTAAACGACATGATAACGTGGCACGGACAAGTATCAAGAAACGATGCACAAAGAATATTATCAAACTCCCACCTGTTGATTATCACAAGTTTATCGGAAGGAACGCCGACAACTATCTGGGAAGCAATGTCGAAAGGCGTTCCCATAATAACGCTCGACCATTGCGGAATGAGCGGCTTTGTATATGCGAAAAATGCGGCATAAAAATACCAATAAAGTCATATAAACAGGTTTTAAATGACATTGCAGGACATATCATTCGGGTGATTGATAATCGTGAAGAAATAAAACATCTTTCTAACGGCGTTATAGAATGCGCCCGCCGGTTTACGTGGGACAAGCGACGCGATTTCTTTAACTCTCTCTATGACAAAGCGATAGAAGAATACCGCAAAATCAGATATGTTTAACAAG
>JAITHS010000263.1 GCA_031279875.1 Tannerella sp. | reverse complement strand
ACCAAACTGAACAACAGACCTATCACCACCACCTCGCAAGCGTTACAAGGACTGAACGGTTTGTACGTCAATCAAACAACCGGTCAGCCGGGTAATGATGGCGCCACAATCCGCATCAGAGGCGTCGGAACGCTCAACAACAACGACCCTCTTGTACTTGTCGATGGCATCTCATACCCGCTGATGGATATTAACCCCAATGAAATCGAAAGCATTTCCGTGCTTAAAGACGCAGCATCGACTGCAGTTTACGGTTCGCGAGCTGCCAACGGCGTTATCATCATCAAAACCAAATCTGGAAAACGCAAAGAAAAATACAGTATCAGCTATAACAACTATTTCGGAGTAGAACAGGTCTCCAAACTGCCGGACGTGGAATGGGACCCGATTAAATTCATGGAATACAAGAACATAGCGCTCAGCAACGAAGGAAAGGCGAAGGAATACACTGATGCCGAGATTGAAGAATATCGCAATGGCATGGCTGGCGACCCTAACGGATATATGTATCCGCGTACAAATACCTTTGACATTGCGCTACAAAATGGCTTTATGCACGAGCATAACATAACTGTTGCCGGTGGCAGTGACAAATCCAATATGGCTTTGACTTTGGGCGTTTTGAGCCAGGAAGGTATCCTAAAATACGATGCATCGAAAGCAAGCCGCTTTTCAATGGGACTGAACGGGAAAATGGATTTGACAGAGTTTCTTTCGGTTGGTGCAAAGATTTCCGGAGTTTTTCGCAAATACAATGAACCCCAGATGACTATGAATAGTTATTGGGAACAAGCCATTTTCCGCACTCCACCTATTTATCCTGTTTTGATAGCCGACGGGAGGTACGGTAACACATGGTTGCGTTCAACAGGTCTGAATACATGGGCAAACACACTTTCTCGACTCAAAGAAGGCGAGCGAAACCATGTGCGTCAACGTCTGCTCGGCAATGTGTTCGCCGATTTGAAATTACCGTTCAATATTCACTATCATGTTAATATGGCAGCAAACACCTACGATTACATACAGCATGTGTTTCAACCTTACCTCGAAAATGTGAATCCAAAAACTTTTGCTATTGTATATGCCTCGAACATCACCCGAGGCTACCGTAGATATGAAAAGGAACTGAATCTCACTGCGTTCCATACTGTTGACTGGAACATGACATTTGCTAACAAGCATACTGTGTCTCTGTTGCTTGGCAACAGTTTTGAAAATTTTTCAGGGGAATATTTCAGCGCCCAGAAAGACCAATCAATGGATAATGAATTAACTGATATGGACGTGTTCCTTGTAAACCCTACCGTAGCAGGTAACAGCACAAAATCGGCTATACTGTCGTATTTTGGACGTCTGAACTACAATTTCGATGAAAAGTATCTGATAGAAGCTAATTTCCGCTACGATGGTTCTTCACGCTTCGCACGCGGACATCGTTGGGGTTTGTTTCCTTCGTTCTCGCTTGGATGGAGAATGGACAGAGAGAGTTTCCTCTCTGATATCGAATGTGTTTCAGGACTTAAACCTCGTCTTTCATGGGGAAAGATAGGAAATCAGGAAATTACACTTTGGAGTTATGTTAACTCAATAACCCTCAATCAGAATTATTCTTTTGGTACTACTGAAGCAATAGGAGCTGCTGCCACAGCCGCTTCCGACCCTGACCTGAGTTGGGAAACAACAACCATGACTAATTTCGGCATTGACTTCGCTTTTTTTAAGAACAAACTGACAGGCTCACTCGAACTCTACAACAAGGATACCGATGGCATTCTGAGAGCGGTGAACTATGCGCATCAGGTTGGTAATCTGACCGGTCCGACTACCAATGTAGGGTCGATGAACAATAAGGGCTTCGAACTGTTATTCAACTATCGTGATATAACTCATAACAGGTTTTCGTATGAGGCGGGCGGCAGTTTTGCATGGAATAAAAACAAAGTAACCAACCTTAACGGTCAGGACATCATTTCCGGACGGTATATCACTACGGAAGGGCACCCTGTGAACAGTTACTACATCTACGAGGCTGAGCCGGGCTTCTTTCTGTCGCAGGAAGAAATTAACGCTCATGCTTTCCAGAACGCCGCCACAAAAGTAGGCTTCATCAAATACAAAGACCAGAACGACGACAAAGTTATCAATACTAAAGACCGCAAAATTGTTCATGGTGTAGTCCCTGAATTTACTTACTCTTTCAATCTCGGAGTAGGTTACAAGGACTTCGACCTGATGGCTTTCTTTCAAGGGGTAGGCAAAGTATATACTTACACAGCGAGCAACATCAGCTATCCGTACTATAACGGTGCTGGGGTTCAGAAAGAATGGGAAACCGACGCATGGACGCCCGAAAATCCTAATTCCCGACTGCCTATACTGACTACAAGCACGGGGAATACGTTGAATTTCGAGAACTCAACTTTCTGGCTACAGAACGCCTCATATATGAGGCTCAAAAACCTGCAACTGACTTACACTGTCCCCCGCCAGATAACAGGCAAACTCCGTATGCAGGCCTTTAAAATATTTGTTAACGGTCAGAACTTACTGACTTTTACCAAGATGAAAAACTGGGATCCGGAAAAGAATCTTACTCAGGATAATATTTATGCTTATCCTACTATTAAAATTTATTCTGCCGGTATTAATGTTACATTCTAAAATTTACTAAAATGAAGACAATAAAAATATTATTATCAACGATTTGTGCGATCTTTTTGTTTTCCGGATGCGAAAGCTGGCTTGATACCGAACCGGAAAACAAATACACTGAAAATTCATTCTGGAAAAGCGAAACCCAGGCTGACGCCGGTTTAACAGCCTGCTACAAAACCCTGCGTAACGCCGGTATTTATGGCGGAGGCAGCTGGGCAACCCCGCTATGGGAAGAAGCAGGTACCCCTAATGCTACCGATTACAACAGCTCGTCCGGCTTTTTCCGCATTGCAGAAGGTATTCACGATGCTTCCAATGCCGGAATCATTAACAATCGCTGGGCTCATGCCTACGAAGGTATCGGTCGCTGCAACACTTATCTTGCAAGAGTCGGCGATATCCAGATGAACGACGAAAAGAAGCAGCAGGGCATAGCCGAAGCGAAATTTCTGCGTGCGCTTTATTACAGTATGCTCATCAATTACTACGGCGATGCGCCTTTGATTCTTGACCCGCCTGTAAAAGAGCATAATACTCTGCCGAGGACCCCCAAAGAGCAGATTTTTACTCAGATGATTAAAGACCTCGACGAAGCGGCGGCTGTTCTCGACGTTAATCCGCGACAGACCGGACGCGCCACCAAAGGCGCCTGCTATGCTATGAAGGCGCGGCAGTACATGTACCAGGGAAAATATGCAGAAGCGGCGGTAGCAGCCAAACAGGTCATGGACATGAACAAATACAAACTGTTCAACAATTACCGTACTCTGTTTATGCCTGAAAATGAAGGCAACAGCGAAGTGATCTTTGATGTGCAATATCTTTATCCCAATTATTGCCATTCTTTCGACCTGATTTGTCGGCAATACAACACTAATGCGCCCTTGCGCGACCTTGTAGATGCTTATTTGATGATCGATGGTCTGGATATCAATGCTTCGCCGCTTTATGATGCTGATAAATACTGGGAGAATCGCGACCCGCGCTTCACTATGACGCTTGCATGGGTGGGCGGGAAATATCGCGGGATGACAGTTACTCCAAGCAGCACAGGTTTCCTGCAAACCGGTTATACGTTTAAAAAATACTCTATCTATGACGAAGACAATGCCAACAACAATGTTATAAAAAATGACAGTCAGTCTGATATTAACTACATTGTACTTCGTTATGCCGATATATTATTAATGTACGCGGAAGCCAAGACCGAACTCAATCAGATTGATGAAAGCGTTTATGAGGCGGTTAATGCCATTCGTGGTAGGGAAACCGTCAATATGCCGCTTATTCAGCATACCGACCCTTCAACCATCGCAACTTACGTAGCAATGGGCGACTACGCGAAGATGCGCGAAGTAATTCGCCTCGAACGTCGCATTGAGTTTGCCGGAGAAGGCTATTATTATATGGACATTCTGCGCTGGCGTACTGCCGAAAAAGTACTCAATGGTCCGATTTATACGTATAATTATACGCAAAAACTTGTTCGAACGTTTAATAAAGACCGCGACTATCTCTGGCCCGTACCTTCGTATGAAACGCAGGAAAATCCTGCGCTTGAGCCTAATAATCCGGGATGGTAAATTAAAAGATTTATTATGAAACGATTATTTGTATTTATTATTGGTTTGGTATTTGTGTCTTCATGCAACAAAAAGGAAGCACAGGACATTAGTCAAATTGTTGTTTGCGGCGATGATAAGGTGCTGATTATTGATGCATTATCTTCTAATGTAAATGATGTAAAAGTTGTCTGGGAATGGAAAGCATCCGACGTAGCGTCTTCGCTTCCCGCTCAATATCAGCAATATTTGCGTACATTAGATGAATGTAAACCGGTTAACAAGAACAAGCACATTCTGCTTACATCATCTTCCGGCGCTGTTGTTTTGATTGACCGTGCTACAAAGAAATGTCTGTTTTATGCACATACGCCTAACGCACACTCGGCGGAGATGCTGCCCGAAGGCAAAATCGCAGTCGCTCTTTCTACCCATTCTCAGGGTAACAGACTTGAATTGTATGATATTAACTATCCGGAGAAAGTGTTGTTCAGCGACAGCCTTTATTCGGGGCATGGCGCAGTATGGCTCGAAAAACGCCAACGCTTCTATGCGCTTGGATACGACCAACTGCGGGAGTATTCACTTAAAGATTGGGATACCCCGGCACCTTCGTTAACGCTCGAAAGGAAATGGAACATTCCTTTTGAAAGCGGACACGACCTATCGCCTGTTTCCGGAGACCGATTACTCGTCAGTGGACACGAAGGTGTTTATTTCTTTGATATTCAATCGGGTAAATTTACTCCTTTTGAACCGCTGGCGACAACCCTCAATGTGAAGTCTGTAAACTTTATTGAGGCTACCGGAGAGATTGTCTATACCAAAGCCGAAGAAAGTTGGTGGACATTCAATGTCTATTTCCGGAACCCCCAAAAAAAACTTAACATCCCCGACATCAAACTCTACAAAGTAAGATTACTGCTATGAAAAAAATAAAACGCCGCTGACGGTAATAGATAACAGTCAATAATTATGAAGAAATTAAATTATATTTTTTACTCGACGGCTTGCTCAACGGCTTGCTTGGGAGCGGTTTTTTCGGGTTGCAAAAAAACAACCGCAGATGTTAAACATCCTAATGTTTTGTTTATCTGCGTTGATGATTTTCGACCGGAAGCCGGTTGCTATGAAGGCAAACAGTATATCAAAACGCCTAATCTTGACCGTTTGGCTGCTGCGGGGGTAGGGTTTTCGGAGCATTATTGCTGCGTCCCTACAAGTGGAGCTTCGCGATATGCCTTATTAACAGGTCGTTATCCGCAAAACAGGAAAGCGATTAACAACGAGGCTTGTTATAATTTTATTTCCGGCAAACCCCAAACGCCCGAACCTGAAACGTTTATCCACCATCTACGCCGTAACGGATATTACACTGTCGGCGTCGGTAAGATTTCACATTCCGCCGACGGATACGTTTACGGCTACAACGAACCGCGCAGCGACAGCCTCGAACTGCCGCACAGTTGGGACGAAATGCTTTTTAACGCCGATAAATGGCAAACGGGGTGGAATGCTTTTTTTGCTTATGCCGACGGCACCAACCGGCAAGGTCGTAAAAATCAGGTGCCGCCTTACGAGTGCGGCGATGTTGACGACAATGGCTATCCCGACGGTTTGACTGCCGAAATAGCGTTGCGAAAACTCGAACAATTGTCGCATCAAGACAAGCCGTTCTTTCTCGGCGTAGGCTTTTTCAAACCTCATCTGCCGTTTAATGCCCCTAAAAAATACTGGGATATGTACGACGAAGCATCGTTGCCATTGACGCCGACGCCCGATTTGCCTCTCAACGTAAACCGCGAAAGCCTACATCCGAGCAGCGAGTTCGGCTCTTATAAAGCAGGCGACGAGGATGCAGGTCTCGACGCGCCGGTGTCAAACGAATATGCCCGCAAACTGAAACACGCTTATTTTGCCTGCGTCAGCTATACGGATGCCCAAATCGGCAAACTGCTCAACAAATTAGACGCACTCGGACTTACCGAAAATACCATCGTTATCGTTTGGGGAGACCACGGATGGCATCTTGGGGATTTTCGCGTATGGGGCAAACATACTCTTTTCGACTGGTCTCTGCGCAGCTCGTTGATAATCAGCGCACCACAACACAAAGGACGCGGTATCTGCAACGCCACAGTCAGTACGGTCGATTTATACCCTACCGTTCTGGCTCTGTGCGGCGTTGCAGCGCCCGCTTCGCTTACTCTCGACGGCAGCAGCCTTACACCTCAACTCGACAGTCCGGCTACAAAGACCGTCAAACCGGCATACGGTTTTTTCAAACAGGGCATAACAGTAAGAACCGACCGTTACCGCCTGACGAAATATTTCCGCAATGCGCAACCGGTAATCGAACTCTACGACCACGAAACAGACCCCTTTGAGACACAAAACATCGCCGCCGCACACCTGCAAACAGTAACGCAACTGATGCCGTTGCTCGACAAAGGTGATACCGGATTGTATGATTGAGACGCGATGACGGTACCCCAAACCCTTGCAGTGGTTTTAAACCCTGCAAGCGGTTTGGAGAAAGCAGAAGGTACCACGTCATTGCGAGGAACGAAGCAATCCAGCGAGCCATTCCTTCCAGATTACTTCCTGTATTCTGGATTGCTTCGTGCCTACCAATGACGTTTTTCACCAAGTAACCTATCGTTTGGTGCTATCATTCCTGCTCGCAATGACGAGCGGTCCTGTGCGAGCGTCCTGTCCGTCATTGGTAGGCAAAAAAAAACGGATTATTTGCGGTCGATTTTACGTCTTACTGCGTAGTCGATGACAAGCAGAAAGGCGGTCAGAGCGGCGGCAAGGAGGGAAAAAGTAAATGAAGGCGAATTGAAAAACTCTGCCGACGGTAACGGAAATGCACTTATAATACTCTTAATATCAGGCATTTTAATCTTCAACAATACATCTTTCATCAGATAGACATATACTGACAGAGACAATAATCCTCCGCCGATATAGCCGCACAGACTGTACAAACGTTGTCGTTTTTTGCGTAACGAGGCGTCTTTGCGTATCATCGTCATCATTTGCCGGTTGAAATCGTCGGGCAAACGGTCTTCGTTGTTGATAGTAACGAAAAGTTTTTTTAATAATTCATCTTCCATCTTCCATTATTTTAATCATTTCGTATAATTTTTTGCGCAGTCTGAAAATGCGCGTTTTGACGTTAGTAACGGTCATTTGCATTATTACCGCAATATCTTCCATTGATTTTTCGTCGTGGTAAAACATCTGCAACATCGCCTTGTCGGAGGGCGGTAATTTGTCGAGGGCGCAGTTGAGACTGTTTATTCGGGCGTCGGTTACGATGGCATTGTCATCATCGGTAATTTCATCCGGTATATTGTCACAAACGCTTTCGTCTATCGACAGTATATCTATCGCCTGCTTTCTTACGGTCGAGACAGCAACATTGTAGGCTATCCGGTAGAGCCATGTCGAAAAACTGCTCTCTCCACGAAACTTCGACAGCGAGCGGAACGCCTTTAAAAACACATCCTGCGTTACCTCCTCTGCGTCCAAACGATTACCGACAATCCTGACGGCAAGCGCAAAAACCTGTTTGCTATACCTTTCAAGCAGAGGCGCAAAACAGTCGGTATCGCCCGCAAGTATCTTTCGGATATAATCATTATCTGATAATCGTGTCATTTCTATTTGTATAGACGCTTTTTTGCAATAAAGGTTACAAAAATAGCAAAAATTTCACAAACGATGTAACCGATTGAAGAAACATGCGTCAAAAAGGCAAACGATTTTTTATTAACAAATTAAA
>JAITHS010000257.1 GCA_031279875.1 Tannerella sp. | reverse complement strand
ATCCTCTTTATAACGTGCTTTGGCACCATGCCAAGCATAAAAAAACGGATTATACAAATGGCTGTTACACGTATATACTTGATTTTGAGACTTGGAGTATAAAAAAAAGCGATGCCAGGTTATCTTTTTTGTATAATATGCAAAATAAAACGCATTATCCAATTCAACAAATTCACCACCAAACCACGGATCACGTAATTGATAGTCATCCAATATTTTATCCGTCATATTTTCATCTATTTTAAGGCGAGGAACATCTTTATATTGTAATTGATATTTGGGATATAACCCTGATGACGTTACTACTTAATATTAGTTAAATGATTTAACGCCGCAAAGATAACATTTTTTTTCATACTATGATCAAACATAAACTTATGGCAACATTTTTGTTATTATAATTGTAAATTACAATTTTAACAGACTAAAATATATGGAAGAAAAAACAGAAATACCCGTTCAGGGGACTGAAAACGATGATGTTGATGCTTTACGGACGCAAAACGAAACGGATAACGAAACAAAGAATTTAACGTCCGAGTCTGCAAATTTGTCATATCATTCCGAAGATACCGACATTTCGGCAGACGATACTCCGTCGCCTGCCGAGCCGTCGATAGAAGAAAAATATTCCGCTTTAAATGATGCTTATCTGCGTAAAATAGCAGAGTTTGACAACTATCGCAAACGCACCGTCAAAGAGAAAGCCGACCTTATCAAGAGCGGCGGAGAATCGGTGTTGCTCGCTTTGTTGCCTGTTATCGACGATTTTGAGCGGGCGTTGAACACTTTAAAAGCGACCGACGAAACAGCAGCAGAAGTTGAAGGCGTCAAACTGATATACGACAAATTCATTGCTTTCCTCAATCAGCAGGGCGTCAAGGCGATAACGGCTATCGGACAGCCGTTTGATACCGAATCTTTTGAAGCTATTGCTATGGTACCCGGTCAGCCGGAAGAGATGAAAGGCAAGATAATAGACTGTGTACAAACAGGTTATACACTTTACGACAAGGTCATCAGGCACGCAAAAGTAGTTGTAGGAGATTGAAATAAAAAAAGATATATGTCCAAACGAGATTATTACGAAGTGCTGGGCGTTGGTAAGAGCGCAACGGCGGAAGAAATAAAGACTGCTTACCGAAAGAAAGCCATTCAGTATCATCCGGATAAAAATCCGGACAACAAGGAAGCAGAGGAGAAATTTAAGGAGGCGGCCGAAGCTTACGATGTGCTTAGCGATTCTGATAAACGTCAGCGTTACGACCGGTTCGGTCATGCCGGAGTAGGCAGTTCGGCGTCGGGTGGCGGTTTTAGCGGTGGCATGTCGATGGAAGACATTTTCGAGCAGTTCGGAAGCGTCTTCGGCGGTCATTTCGGCAGTTTCTTCGGCGGAGGCGGCGGCGGCGGCGGAGGCAGACACGGCGGTCGTACGGTACAGCGCGGCTCCGACCTCCGAATAAAAGTCAAACTCAACCTCAAAGAAGTATCTACGGGTGTAGAGAAAAAAATAAAGGTTAAAAAACATATCGCCTGCAAAAAATGTAACGGCACAGGAGCGGAAGACCCCAAGAGCATTGTAACATGCCCCGACTGCCACGGTAGCGGCTATATCACGCGCATACAGCAGACCATTCTCGGCAGGATGCAGACGCAAACCGTCTGTCCGACGTGTCATGGTCAGGGCAAGACCGTCAAAAAGAAATGCACCACCTGTCACGGAGAAGGTCTGATAACCGACGAAGCCGTTATAAGTATCAACATCCCCGCAGGAGTTATGGAAGGTATGCAACTGACTATCAGAGGAAAAGGCAATGCGGCACCTAACGACGGCATCCCCGGCGACCTGCTCGTTGTGATTGAAGAAGAACACAACAGCGAACTGATACGCGATGAAAACGACCTGATTTACTGCCTCATGCTGTCGATACCGCAGGCTATTCTCGGCGATACCGTCGAGATACCTACTATTGACGGACGTGTTAAAGTTACGATCGAACCCGGCACCCAGCCCGGAAAAGTGCTGCGACTGCGCGGCAAAGGCTTACCTGCCGTCAATGGCTACGGCAACGGAGATCTGCTTGTAAACATTGGCATTTACATACCCAAACACATCTCTTCGGACGAAAAAACTACCGTTCGCAACCTGCTGACTGCTCCAAACTTTCAGCCGACAAATTCCGCCCAAGCCGAGATGACCGAAAAAATGCGTAATTTGACGACCTGATCATTCATAACCGGGGTTTTGGGTCATATTCGGATTGGCTTTAATGCGAGCGTCGGGAATGGGGAAAAGGCATCGCGACGGGTCGGTCTTAGGCTTGTCCCACCATGCGTCGTTGAACTTGCCGAAACGTATCAAATCTTGTCTGCGGCAGCACTCATAACTAAACTCGCGGGCGCGCTCGTCGAGAAACTCGTCAAGAGTGATGTCGGAATAAGCGCGGTCGGGGTCGGAAGCGTCAAAGCAACGGGCACGACAATTATTGATAATCGCCAGAGCCTCAGCCTTTTGATTATTGCGCAAAAGACATTCGGCTTTCATCATCAGGATATCGGCATAGCGCGTAACGGGAATGTCGTTATCTTGCGGATAATCAGGCGTTCCGAACTGAATTTGAAATTTAACATTGCGGACGCCACTGTTTTCTACTCCATCTTCCATATTTTTGATATACGGGTCTAAAACGAGATTTTGCCCTGCCATATCCATCACACACGGTAGCGGCGTTTTGCCGTCAGCCATAAACTGCGGCCCGACAAGCCACTGCTTAATGCGTTTGTCGTTAGGCTTAAACTTCTCATAATAACTCTTTTCCGTGCATACTCCGTTGGACGACGGCACCGGAAAACCGAAAGTATAAGCATGAGTGTAGTGCAGAAACCTGCCCGGATAGTTCATCTGTGTCGCGTGCAGTTGGTCGTAGGGGATTACAAAAATGTTTTCGGCCGAGTTTTCGTTGAAATAATGAAAAGGGTCTTGCCATCCCGCGTCGAGATGATATTTTCCCGAATTGATAATATCATTACATACTGATATACAGTCGCTTCGGCGTTCTTTGCCCGTCCAGACTTCAGAGTTAAGATATAATTTGGCTAAAATCGACTGCGCGGCGCCTTGTGTAAACTTGCCGTAATCGTTGCCCGAACCCTTGACAGGCAGGTCGTTAAGCACAGCTTTAAGTTCGGTTTCGATAAACTTGCATACCTCTTCACGGCTATCGCGTGCGGGGGCGTCGGCGTTGACTTTCGTTACTATCGGAACGCCGCCAAACAAATCCACAAGCATGTAGTAATAAAACGCCCGCATTCCGCGCAGTTCCGCAATCATCTGACTGCGAGAGCCTTTAACGCGCAGTTTCTCAAAATCGAGCGTCTCAAAATCAGCCAGACAAGTGTTGGCAAAACCGATGCCTTTGTAGCATTTGTTCCACACATCTTCGACGCGCGATTCGATGACCATCCACTGATGACGGTGCATCCGTATCCACTGACCGCCGTCGTAGCCGTTTTGCAGGCGTGTAGGGCGACATGCCTCATCGGTCGAAAACTCGGTGATATTGAAATAATTCTCTTCCCAAACGTCCTGTAACGGTCCGTAAACCGAAAGATATGCAGCAACAACTGCCTCACCGTCAACATAATACGTGTCGGCAACAATTTCTCGATATACCGTTTCGCTAAGATCGGTGCATCCGTATAAAAATACTATGCTTGTAAGTAATAAAATATGCTTTTTCATTGTCGGGAAATGTTAAAATATGTTAAAATCCTATATTTAATCCGAAAGTATAAGTACAAGTTCGCGGATAGAACGTTCGATTGTCTATTCCTGTAGCAAAGCCGGTAGAGCCGACTTCGGGGTCGATGCCGGTATATCCGGTAAAAGTGAAGAGATTGTCGGCGGCGACATAAATTTTCAACGATGTGATATGTTTGATAACCTTCTCTATGTCAGCGTTATAAGCAAGCGTAAGATTTGATACTTTGATATAATCTCCTTTTTCGAGATAATAACTTGA
Source organism: Tannerella sp. (assembly GCA_031279875.1). Classification (GTDB taxonomy): domain Bacteria; phylum Bacteroidota; class Bacteroidia; order Bacteroidales; family Tannerellaceae; genus Tannerella. Next base: position 13,064 of record JAITHS010000257.1, on the reverse strand, counting down.
ATATTGCGGAATATCTTTAATATCTTTATGATTTTCGAGTGCGGAAGCAAGCAGATTGTAAGAAGGAAAAACGTTAGGATTGCCGTAATAAATCTCTTTGGTATTAAGGATATCGAAGTTGAAAGCGCCTCTGAATGAGACAGTTGCTTCAACGCGCCTGAACATGAAATTACTCGTCAATCCGGCAACAAATTTCGGCATTCCGTTACCGATAATCTGCTTGTCGAGGTCGTTATATACGTTATTGTTGTCAACATCCTCAAAAATCCATTTCCCTTCATCTGTAAGTCCCTGATATTTAAAGCCGTAGAAGTTGCCGACGAGACCGCCTTCTTCTAATCTTACCGTATTGCCGAGAATGCCGGGCGCGCCGAGATAGCCGAATTCGAGATATTTAGCCGCCGAGACGTATTTATCGTTTGAAAGTGAGACTAATCGGCTGATATTGTGAGAGATATTGGCGGAAATATTCCAAATCAGATATTTATGTTTAACGGGAGTACCGTGAAGCACAATTTCGACGCCGTTGCTCTTCATGTCGCCGACGTTAGCCCAAACTTGGTCGTGAATAAGCGAAGGCACGGAAGCCTGCACCTGATATAGCAGGTCGGTGTTGCGGCGGTTGTAGATATCGAACGAAACGCCGAGACGGTCGTTGAAAAAAGCGGCGTCAAAACCGAAATTGATTTCATGCTTGACTTCCCATTTGAGGTTTTGGTTAGGGTTGGAAGAAGGTCCGTAGGTCAGCGTCCACTCGCCGTTGTTGAGTACGTATTGCTGCGATCCCATGCGAAGAAGAGAGATATAGTTTGAACTCATCTCGTTGCCGGTAAGTCCGTAACCGGCGCGTATCTTAAAGTCAGTCAGCCACTTAACGTCTTTCATAAAATCTTCGTTGCCGACGCGCCATCCGGCAGATACGGCGGGAAAATTACCCCACTTGTGGTTGGCTCCGAAACGCGACGAGCCTTCGTGCCTCAACGACGCCGATAGCAAGTATTTCTCATCGAAATTATAATTGACGCGCCCGAAAAAGGCGATGAGTTTGTTTGACGACTTGGTACTGCTCATCGCCGCTTTGCCTTCTTTGAGGTATGTGCCGTTGCCGATATTGTTCCACAGAAATGCGTCGGACGAGAAGTTTTTGTTTTCCACACTAAAACCTTCGCTGACGAAATCCTGATAGGAATATCCCGCAAGCAGAAAAAAGTTGTGTTTCTTGATGTTGAGGGCATAATCGGCGACGGTTTCAAACGTGCGGGCGGTATAGAAACTTGTAGAGCGCTGGGCAACGCCTTTGATGCCTGTCTCGGTGCGGGCGTTAAACTCCGACGTGCTCGGGTCGTAGTAATGACTGATGTCCATATCTTTCCGCACGGCGCCCATAGCGCTGATTTTAAGGTTTTTAGCCGGTTCGAGCGACGCTCTGACGTCAGCCATGACGCGGTTATACTGTGCCCCGCGATTGAGATTATGTAGATATGCCACAGGATTGAAGTCAAATTCGGACGGCTGTGGCGAGTAACAAAACGAACCGTCTTCATTATAAACAGGATAAGTAGGATTGCGGATTATAGCCTGTTCAAAGGCTTCATATTCGGTAAATTTCGACTGAATATTTGAATAAGCGAGCGTGGCGTCTATTTTGAGCGCTCCGTCCCACGATGTCTGTGTGAACGCAATGCGTCCGTTAGTTGTGCGACGGTTTGTAGGCACGCTCACGATGCCGTTCTGGTCTTTGTAACTTGCCGAAGCGCGATAAACGAGATTTTCGGCGCCTCCCGATACCGACAGGATGTACATTTGACTTAACGGCGTATTGGTCAGTTCATTAAACCAGTCGGTATTATAACCTCTGTCGATGATGTCTTTGTTGCTTTCAACGCTCATTTGCCAGTATTCATCGGCGGTAAGCGATTTGAGCCGTTTGGTGATATTTTCGGTAAAAAGCATCGTTTCAAACGTTACTTTCGGTTTGCCTGCTTTGCCTTTTTTCGTCGTAACGAGTATGACGCCGTTAGTGCCGCGTGTGCCGTAAATGGCTGCTGCAGAGCCGTCTTTGAGTACGTCGATAGATTCGATGTCTTGCGGGGCGACGGTGTTGAGGTCGCCGTCGGGAACACCGTCGATGATAACGAGCGGCGTCTGGCGTCCGTTAGCCGACGACACGCCGCGTAACTGCACTCCGAGACCGGAGTTAGGGTCGTTGCCGTTTGTTCTGGTAACGGTCAAACCGGCTACTTTGCCTTCAACCAACTGTAACGGGTTTGTGTTGACGGCGCCACTGTTGAAAGCGTCCGATTTGACGCTTGTAATCGAGCCGGTGAGGTCTTTCTTGCGCTGTGTGCCGTAGCCTACTACTACTGCCTCGTCGAGCAGCAGGATGTCTTCAACAAGTGTAACGTCGAGTTTGGTTCTGCCTGCAACGGCTATCTCCTGTGTCTTATAACTAATGTATGAGTACACTAATACAGTATTACTGCTAACGTCAATCGAATACTTACCGTCGGCATCGGTCGCCACGCCTTTCGACGAGTTTTTGACTGTTACGTTGACGCCTGCAACAGGATTGCCGTCTGCGTCGCCGACAACTCCGCTGACGTTAATCGTTTGTTGTGCAAAAACGGTCTGCAACTGTAATGCAATGATGAAAAATGTGAGAAAAACTTTCATTAGTGATTAGTGATTAGTGGTTAGTGAAAAAAGGCTATTCCGCATTACAAATGCGAAACAGCCTGACTAAAAAACTTTCAATTATGAATACAATTATGCGCCATTTTTACAAGGCGTATTTAGTAAAAAACCTTTAAACCGTATTATTGTCTGCTTCGGCAGGCGTAGCGGATGCTTCGGATGCTTCTGCGACTTCTAAAGATTCGACTACTTCTGCGGCACCGTTATCGGATGACACTTTGGCAGTCGTTTTGGGATTTTCAGATACCACTTCAAACGGTATCTCTACAACAGCGTCTTTGTGAAGGCGTACAACAGCAGTGTAACTGCCTGTTTCCTTAATAGAATCGGTAACGCCGATAACTTTGCGGTCGATATCAAAGCCTTTCTTTGCCAATTCTTCGGCTATTTGGGCGCCTGTTACCGAGCCGTATATCGTACCGGAAGAGCTTGTTCTGACTGCTACCGTAAGGCTTGTGCCTTCTAATTTGGCGGCAAGAGCTTGCGCTTCCAGACGGATTTGCTCTAACTTGTGTGCCCGCTGACGGAGTTTCTCCGCTAATACTTTTTTAGCTGACACCGATGCTATAACTGCCTTACCCTGAGGGATTAGAAAGTTACGACCATAGCCGCTTTTGACGTTTACAACATCGTCTTTGTAGCCTAAATTTGCTACGTCTTCTTTCAAAATAATTTCCATATTCTGTCTCTCCTCTTATTAATTATTTCATTAAATCGGTTACATAAGGCAACAAGGCAAGGTGTCTTGCGCGTTTAACGGCTTGCGCTATACGGCGCTGGAATTTGAGCGAAGTGCCGGTTATGCGGCGCGGCAATATCTTGCCTTGCTCGTTGAGAAATTTTTTGAGAAATTCCGGATCTTTATAATCAATGTATTTGATTCCGGTTTTTTTGAAACGGCAATATTTCTTCCGTTTCTGGTCAACCGACATAGGGGTGAGATAGCGTATCTCCGAGTTGGGTTGTGGTAATGCCATAATTAATCCTCCTTTTCTAATTCAATGTCTTCAATTTCAGCCTCGTTGATAGTTTTGTTAACTTTCGTCTTCGGCTCTTTCTTTATCACGGATTTTTCTTCCTTTATCTCCTTCGGCGCGTTTTTGAGACTACGTCTCTTTTCGGCGTACTCTGCGGCAAACTTGTCCTGACGGAATGTGAGGAAACGTATCACACGCTCATCGCGACGGAAGAGCGTTTCAAGTGTATCAACTATCGAAGGCTCGGCCTTAAACTCCAACAAAGAGTAAAAACCGGTCGTCTTCTTGCTGATTGGGTAGGCTAATTTGCGTAAGCCCCAATTCTCCTCGTTGATAATCTCTGCATTATGAGATTTCAACAGGTCTTTGATTTTTTCTACCGCTTCCTTCATCTGTGCATCAGACAAAACGGGAGTCAAAATGAAAACGGTTTCGTAAATGTTCATATTTCTGTTATTTTTTTAAATTTGAGGCCGCAAAGGTACGGACTTTTTTTGAAACCACCAAATTTTTTGCGCTTTTTTTTGCAAATTCTTAATTTGTAATTCTTAATTTGTAATTTGTAATTTTTTTATGCTACCTTTGCGTTTCCAAAATATAGATTTACTAAAAATGAAAAAAGCAATTATTCTATTGATGATCACTATGTTAACAGCCTGTAACGGCAACCGTGCCGATTATGACGCTACCGGCGTGTTTGAAACTACCGAAGTCATCGTTTCGGCAGAGGGAAACGGCGAAATACTCTGTCTCGACATAGCCGAAGGACAGGATGTGGAGGCACAAACGCCTGTCGGACTGATAGATACAACACAACTGTATCTTCGCAAAGTACAGTTGCAAGCAAGTATAGGAGCGCTCAATAGCCGTCAGGTCAATGTGCCGCGACAGATTGCCGCCTTGCAGGAACAAATAGCAACCGCCAAACGCGAACAAAAGCGGTTTGAAACGCTCGTAGCTCAAAACGCAGCAAATCGCAAGCAGTTGGACGACATCAACGCGCAACTTGCAACTCTTGAAAAACAGTTAGCCGCTCAACGTGAGACGATTACAAACAGCAACAGCAGTATGACAGGCGAACAGCAGTCGCTCGCAGCACAGATTGCGATCATTGACGACCAGATACGTAATTCTATCATTGTCAGCCCGATACGCGGTACTGTTTTAGGTAAATATGCTGAGCAAGGCGAGTTGGCGGCAGTCGGACGGGCGCTTTTCAAAGTGGCAGACATCAGCGAGATGTATCTTCGCGCCTACATCACAGCGAGCCAACTGACGGAACTGCGTGTCGGTCAGCAAGTTACCGTTTATTCGGATATGGGCGCCGCCGATCGCCGCGAATACGTCGGAACAGTATCCATGATTTCCGACAAAGCCGAATTTACGCCCAAAACCATCCAAACCCGCGACGAACGCGCCAACCTCGTCTATGCCGTCAAAATCAAAGTCCGTAACGACGGCTTTATCAAGCGAGGAATGTATGGGGAGTTGAGAATTAAAAATTAAAAATTACGAGTTGAGAGTGGTTTCGTAATTTTTAATTCGTAATTCGTAATTAAAATAGCACCTCAAACTTTTTTGGAACCCTTTTTTTCACTTCGTTGTTTTTCTTTTTTCGTTTTTTTGTAGTCCAAGTTGTGCGGGGTTCATATAGCCGACCGAATATGAGGCTACCCACATGCGATATTGATGGTCTTGCATGAGACATATTTTGCGGTTGGTTGCAGGAATATTGGTTGAATAAATTCGGACTTCTCCGGGTAAGGAAGTAACAATTTCTTCCCGCCAGTCGCCAATGATATCGGCAACGAAAAGCACTTTTCCTTCAATATTAAGTAATGTATCTCCCTCAAATTTGAAGATATTTCTGCCGATATTGATTTCTTTTTGTTCGTCGGCATCCCACCATAAAGGGCGTGGCGCCAAATCTCCCATATTTTTATCCGACAATCGTTCTCCTTTTGACGAATAGAGAAAATATTGATTACCGCCGTCTTTGGCATCACCGCCATAACCTTCTTTTCCCGGATATTTGGGCGTGATATCCGCCAACATACCTTGCCCGTGTACGTGGATGGTTGGTTTGTCATATCCCCAGATTATTTCGCCTGTGGCTGCATCAACCAAACATATACCGTTTTTTTTGGAACGGGATTCGATGCCGTAAAATATCTCTAATCCCGGTCGGTCGGGATCAATATCAGTGATATATCCGAAATCATTATGTCCAAGTCCAAGACGCCATAATGGTTTGCCGTCGCTGCTCAATGCAAAAGTACCGGGTACAAGTTCGTCTTTTCCGTCTTCATTTATATCGGCAACCATGATATTATGACCGCTTTGCCCGCGATATGGTTTGTCGTCGCCGACACTTTCCCAATGCCACAGTGTGTGAAGATCTTTGTCTAACGCTTCCAATTTAAGGATGGTATAAGTACCGCGTTGCATTATTAGGCTCGGATTGATGCCATCCAAATATGCTACTCCGAGAAAATTACGGCACCAATAATTATAGTTTTCAAAACCGTCGCGGGACAGCCAGTTTTGTTTTTTCAGGATTTTGCCTGTCATGCCGTCGATTTTCACTAAATATTCGGCGCCTTCGAGTACATGTCCGTCCTGTTCTCGCGGGTCGCCTTCTCCCGCCTTGGCATATACTTCCGCTTTGCCGTCTCCGTCAATATCATAGACGATGTAGGGAGCATACCATGTACCGGCTTCAATTGACCATCCCATGTCATATTGCCATAAAAATTTGCCTTCTGATGTATAAGCGTCCAATTTATAAGTATCCGTACTGCGTTTCCAGTATCCGGGCATATAATAAGGATCGGTATTGAAGTTAGGGTTTTGAAACACAAAATCATAGGTGCCGTTACCGTCAAGGTCGGCTATTCCTGCGGCTTTTACTGTTGTTGTATTATCTTTCAAAAATATGGAATACCATGGTTTGCTGCCCGGACTCATGAACACCGACGCCTCTCCCATAGATAGTTCTTCTTTTCCATTTATAATTGTTGTGATTTTGTAACGGTAAGCCTGTCCGCGTTCTACTTTTTCGTCCACATAGTTTGTAGAAGTTGTTACAGGCTCTTTGTTTACTTTTACGTCGGGGCCGTTATCGCCTACTTTATGGCGATAGACATTGAAACCAACATCAGGCGGGTCATCGTCAAGCAAACGCCATCCCACATAGATTTTGCCGTCGGATACCGTAAGCGCTACCAATCCGCGGTCGATTTTTTCTTCCTGATGTTGAGACTGTGTTAATTTATCAGACATGTTTTCAAGCCATTTTTCCATATTTGTTGCAGGAATTGACGTTTTACGTTTTACCTGCTTGTATGCAGGATACCCGCCTGCCTCATCCTGACTGTTAATAATCTTTCCTTTTCCTTTCTTTACATTGTCGATAATGCGACTGTCAATGGCATCTCGATTTGCGGGTCGTGCGCCTGCTCGCCTTAACACCTCTTCTACTACTTTTTCTGCGGGTATTATTTGATAATCATCTATATTTAACGGCTTTTCGGTCAGTATCTCAACATCTTTCGATACTATACGGTCGTTCTTATCTCCTGTTTTCTCTCCATATCCGGTGATAATCATATTGTCGTAAAGATAAGCCGACATCTTGCCCTTAACAAAATAATCTTTCTTTCCGTCAGCTGCCGGTATTAGAACGTTCGCAATTACGGATGCTTTCGCCAGTCGCAAACTGTCGGGATGCTCGGCATATTCTTCTGCCGGATAAGAGGCATGAATAGCTCCGCTTCCGGGGGCATAAACCAGATTGTTAACTATCCATGCCGAAGCATTCGGTTTGAGCATCGGATTACGTTGATTATTATGAGCATAAAGGTTGCCTGTTATTGCAACATTGTTGCAATAGTCGTGGATTAATGTCCCCATTGAATGATTAACCTTCGAATGTGTTGATTTAAAGAGCCCTTCGGCGATGATGCAGTTGCTGAAAGTTATATCATGTGAAGTTTTATCTGCGCCGTCATGTCGTGGCCCTGATGCCGTAAGATTTTCGTCTGTAGCCCATGTGAATGAACAATGGTCGATCAGTACGTTATAGGCGCCCACCGTAGTCAGAGCATCTTCTTCCCATCCCGAAGCAGGCGGCAGGCCGCAGTCGCCCGGACGTACACAGACATGCCGTATGATAACATCATGTCCTTTGATATCAAATCCGCCCTTGACAATTGTAATACCCGGTTCGGGTGCGGTTTGACCGGCAATATATACGTAAGGATTATTGATTTTGATGCTTGTCCGGTTCATGTCAATGACACCTCCGACTTCAAACACAATAATACGAGGTCCTTGATTGTTTACTGCCCATACCAGCGAGCCTTCGCCCGAAGGATTCAAATTTGTAACCTTAATAACTTTCATATCGTCGTCGTCGAAGGGTTGTAAGGCTTCGCGACTTTCATTGAGAAAAAGTGCTTGTTGCAATAGTGTTGTAAATGTTTTGGACTTTTCCGTAACCATATTCTCTGCTTTAGATTTACAAAATATTGCAAGCAGCAGAATTATAAATTTCATTATTTTCATGAGTTATTTATTAATGTAGTGTGTTACTTTCTTTCGTCTATTGCCGTAGTAACAGAGATTGTTCCCAAAACAATACTGCCGTTTGAAATACTTACCGAATAAGTAGTTTCCGGTGTCAAATCCGTAACGTTTAATAGACCGTTTTCATTACCGGAAAGAGGATATGCTTTATTTCCTACTTTCAATTCGCTAACAGGCACTATATTAACCCATCTGAATACTATACTTCTTGAACCGATATCTTCTGCGGCCACAGATAGCAGTATTCCTTTTGTTTTTGCATTTTGTGTTCCACGCAACCATGTGTCTCCGTTATAAATTCGGAAAGTATAGTCTGTATTTGGCGTAAGACCTGTGATATCTTTTTTGCCTTCAAACACTTCCATGCTGTTAAGCAGAATATCGGCAACCTGTGTACTGCCTTGTAAAACGGCAATACGGGTAACGGTACGTACCGAATCCCATGTTAGAAAAACATGGTCATATCCTATATCTTCGGCTTTTACGGAACTGAAAATATTTTCCTGTTGCGTTGTTACGTTAATGGTTTTGTACCATTCCGAATCTTGAATATTTTTGTCAATGCTTATCGCTTTTATGCGACAATAATAACGTGTGTTACTCAACAAATCTTCCGCATCGTATTCCCTCCCTGATGCAATTTCAAAAACTTGCGGATTAGTTTGGAAATCGTCCGTAGTACTTATTTCAATTCTGTATGTGGCTCCACCGATAGGTGTCCATGTGAAATGGATTATATTTGCATTAGGCGAGGCCTTAAACAGAGACGGTCGGAACAGCTTGGTTTTAGTAACCGTTTCATTATCATCTTCTTTGCAGGAGTAGAGCGACATACTGCACATTGTTATGATGAGCGCACAAACAATTTTGAGTTTATTAATCGAATTTGGCATAATATTTTTGTTTTAAAATTAATTATTCGGAGGCAGAATCATAGGGGCGCCACTGGTCGTTTTCAAGTATTCCGCGACTGGCGTCTATTACGTTGGAGGCTATCGGGAACAAATAATTGTTTAAAGATTTTCGATAGCCGTTCATAACTCTATCAAAATTAGTATAATAACTTGTAATACTACTTTCATTATACGCTCCAAACCATGTTGTTCTTGTATATCCGGCAATGGTTTGACTTGGCAGGCGATAATCGGGATTGAGGATATCAATAGTTTCGCCGTCCGGCAATATTCTCCAATAGAGATAAGATGGAACCCAGTTGAATGGCGGTTCGTTTGGGTGGCGTAACATCCGGTCGGTCATAGTTATCATTTTGTCTTTTGCCCAACCTAAAAGGTTCCATCGAATAAGGTCAAACTTGCGAACAAATTCTCCGCAAAACTCCCAGCTGCGCTCGTTTACAAGAGCGAAGAAAAAATCTTCTTTTGAAACGGAAACGGAGTCAATATACTCATTTACGGTTTGTTGCCATGTATCTTCGGGGAATGCCCGTTGTCTTACCGAAGCCAGCGCTGCTTTGGCGGCGGGAGTCGGTGCGTTATTGATTTCATTTTCGGTTTCGGCAAACAACAGTACAATATCCGTATAGCGCAACAAAGGGAAACCTACTCCCGTAAATTGTACATTTTTCAAATCTCCGCCCATAGACGGAACAATCCAACTTCTGCGCCATTTTGTCGGAGCAAAAGAAGTTGAGCCGATAAGCCTTTGCTGTCCTGGATAGGAGGCGCTGTTGTAGTTGTATAACGCCGCAGAAATGTCGCGTCTCTTGTCCGATTTATCAAATGTATAGTAATAAAGTGCTGTAAGGCGAAATTCTCCGGCAGCCCTGCCGTATTTCGGTTCTTCCGGATTAGTAGTATGCGGCATACCTAACGATTGCGCCACTCGTCCGCTAATACTTCTGCCGTACGCCACTTCCCACATCACATCTCCATAAAGCACATCCTGCTTGTAAGCGTGCATATCTCGAAACATTTGCTCAAAATCGGGAGATAAACGATGTTTGCCGCTTTCCATCAGTTCTTTACATTCCTGATTGGCTATACTCAAATATTCTTTCCAATGACGTCCGCGTCGTGTCTCAAAAGTCTTGTTACGGCATGAATAGCCGGCATACATCATAGCAATTTTAGCTCTTAAACCTTTACAGACGCCTTTTGAAATACGACGGGTAGTAGCCACATCCGTTTGCCAGGGGAGATAATCCTGCACATCTTTTAAGTCTTTTACGAGAACCTCATAGATGTCATCGCGTTCGGTTTTCGGGATATAAAAATTGTCGTCGGCATGAGTAGCATGAACCTGAAACGGCACATCTCCCCACAATCCTATCAGAAGGTAATAACAATATGCCCGTAAAGTTACCGCTTCGGCATATAGCCGTTTGGCTTCTACGGAATATTCGCCATTCCACAGTTTGCTGTCGGGCAAATTGTCGATACTCAAATTAACCCGCTCTATTGTCTGATAAATACTTGTCCACGTTTGCTGCAACAGATTTGTTCCGGGGTTGGCACGGTAATGAGAAGCATCGTTTCGGGCGCCGTCATAGTTTTGGAACGATACTTCGACGTCGGTATCAACCATAAACCACAACAGGTTGTAATCCCACCAGTTGCCGGTAGTCAACATTTGATAGGCGCCGAATAATTCTTTTGTTGCGAAATCAATGTTCTCAAATACGGATTCTTCCGTAAATTTTGATTTCGAACTTGTTTCGAGAAAATCACTGCAACAAACCGACATTATAGCCGCTAATGCGAGTGTTAATGTACTTTTTACGTTTTTATAAAAATTAAGGTATTTCATATCATTGAAGAGTTTAAAATGACAAGTTAAGTCCGATATTGTAGGAGCGGCTTTTAGGATAGGCATTGTAATCAACGCCGGGTGTAAGAGGTGTTGAGCGGATAGCATCTACTTCGGGATCATAGCCCGAATAATTTGTCCATATATGAAGATTGTATCCGGTAGCATAAATTCTTAATTGTTTGATATTTAATTTGTATAACCACTTTGTCGGAAATGTATATCCGACAGTCAGATTATTAAGACGCAAAAACGAGCCGTCTTCAACTACCCATGAATGTAAAGGCGCTCTGTTCATTGAAGCATACCAGTATTTGGCATCTTTGTTCATTTCCTGTAACAATACAGGGTCATTGACTAATGCACCCGTTTTTCTGTCATAACCTATCCAGCGGTTTTTCGAATCCATGTAACCGAGTATGTTTTTGTATAGTCGGCCGCCCCAGTAGTTAGTGAAATTAAGTTTGTTGGCGTTATAAATATCGTTGCCGTAAACCCAGTTAAAAAAAACAGATAAATCAAACCCCTTATAATCTGCCGAAATATTAAACCCTCCGGTATGTAACGGATTAGTATCTCCGATGACAATTTTGTCGTTGGCATCTACTATGTCGGGATTAACATCCGAATCGGGATTTTGATTGACGAATTTCAAGGTTCCGGGTCTGAACCATTTTGCACCCAACAGTCCGCTGTTATTAGCCACGCCGGGTTTAATGGTATAACTGCCGTTTGTCTCATTATAAGTAAAATCATCAAAGGTATAAATTCCGTTTGTTGAGAAGTCTGTTTCATATCCGTAAATCAATCCTACTTTTCCACCTTCGTATATCAGATAATCGGCTGTTGCACCGTCGGCGCCAGACCATCCGGCATCAACCGTCCATCGCTTTGTTTCGCCGAGTTTTTCAATTTTATTTCTATTGAATCCGATATTAAAAGATGCCGTCAGATTGAAATCGTTACTCCTGACAATGTTGCCGTTAAGGGTTATTTCAATTCCTTTATTTGACGTCTCTCCAATGTTTTGCATCTGAGTAGTATAACCTGTATTGGGTGGAATATTAGTAGATATTAACAGATCTGTTGTTGAATTTTTATACACTTCGACAGTACCCGAAAGACGATGTTTGAAAACCGAAAAATCTATTCCTATATTTCGGGTAATTGTTGTCTCCCATTTCAGGTCGGGATTTGCCAATGTGCCGGAAGGCGTCAGATATGACGTAGGAGAACTTGTAGCTCCGTCTATAAACAGACTTCCGGTAGTAACGTTCAATGTTTTGCGAAACATGTCATCGCTAATCCTGTTATTTCCCGATTCGCCTATACTTGCTCTCAATTTGAGATCGGCAAGCCATTTTTTTGTCGAAGCCATAAATCTTTCATCGGAAATACGCCACCCCAAACCTGCCGACGGAAAGAAACCCCATTGCTTGCCGGGCGCAAATTTGCTCGAACCATCGGCTCTAAACACTGCATTTAACAAGTATTTGCCTTTATAATCATACTGTACACGTCCGAAATATGAGGAAATAGCATTCGGAACGCCGAGAGAAGTGTAAACAGGATCTGCCGTTCCCAGATTCATCATTGCCAATCCGCTTTCGGCATCTATATATTTGGGCAGATATTTTACCGACCCGCGAAACGTTTCGCTTTTGGAGTAACTCAATTCTTCGCCTAACATCATATTCAAATTATGGTCGGGAATAATATTTCGTTTATTGTAGGTTATTGTGTTGGATATCTGATAACTAATTCCTTCATTCCTCTGATTTTCGGCAAGCGGCTGTAAACCGTAATTCATGGCGTTCGACGTACCGAGACCATAAAAACGTTTGGTTGCGCCTTCGGAATATTGGATGCTGAAACTGCCTCGATATGTCAAATCCGGCATGAATTTAATATTGAAAGCGCCGTTGTAGTTAAATGTCTTGGTAGAGGTGCGCCTGTAATCATCGTTTGTTTGCTTCAACGGATCAACGGTGAATGACGTAATGATGTCATAATCGTTGCCTGCCGTACTTATATCCACAA
>JAITHS010000244.1 GCA_031279875.1 Tannerella sp. | reverse complement strand
TCGTTTTTGTAGATACCCAAGACAAAGACGAACAGTCTGATTTTATCAAAGTTTTTAAACGCGAACTCAACGAACGCAAAATATCTTCTACAACTATTGTACACAACAATTCCGATTTTGAGAGCAAAATAATCGGTGCGCTGTCGAAAACCAAGCCTAACGTTGTCATTCCGTTTTCGGCTTCTATCGAATCTCTGAACAAAATAAAAACTGTTCTGCGCTCTATTATCCAAACCAAACCCGATTATACGGTTACTCTATTCGGATATCCCAAATGGCAGACCTATTATAAAGACTGCCTCGACGATTTTCACGAACTCAACACCTACATTTACAGCTTGTTTTATGCCGATAATATGGATCCGGCTGTCAAGCAATTTTATGACAACTACAAAAATTGGTACAGCAAAAGCCCCATGCCGTCGTTCCCCAAATATGCAATGCTGGGCTTTGATACGGGAATGTTTTTCCTCGGAGCGCTTCAAAAATACGGCGAAAATTTTGAAACCAATATCTCAAAGATGAAGTATAAAAGCGTCCAGACAGGCTTCAACTTCGAGCGCGTCAACAACTGGGGAGGCTTTATCAATACCAATATCTATATGATTCATTTCAACAAAGACTTCACTATAACACGTTCCGATTTCAAATGAAACTTTCTGTTGCTATATTTTTGATTGTTTTCGCGTTTATCCCTTTTGAGAGCAATGCGCAGATTATCATTACCGAACCTTACGAATTTGCCGTCGGAGCGTCCGGCGGTATGACGTTTTCGTCGGTTGTTTTCAATCCCAAAGTGCCGCAGGCAAGGCTGCAAGGGCTTACTTTCGGCGTTACAGGGCGCATGACGATGGGAGAGTATGTAGGGTTGCAACTCGAACTCAATTATGTGCAGGAAGGATGGCTTGAAGATTACGAAGAATTTCCCGACCTGACTTACAGCCGCCGGCTTCACTACCTGCAACTGCCGTTCTATACACGTGTGCAGTTTGGCGGCAAGAACGTCAAAGGCTTCCTCAACGCAGGCCCGCAAATAGGATATTTCTTAAATGAATCATCTGAAAACCACCTCAACGGCGAAACGCCCGGCAGAGTCAACAATCAACACGACATGCCGGTAGAAAATCGCTTTCAATGGGGTTTGAGCGGTGGTGTCGGCATCGAGATACGCACCGGCATCGGCTACTTCCTGCTCGAAGGACGCTATTTCTACTCTTTCGGCGATATTTACAGCACTAAACGTAGCGACTTCTTCTCAAAAGCTTCCGGCGAAGTATTTTCCGGCAAACTTACTTATTTGATACCGATAAGAAAGTAAGGAATCTTTACTCTCCAAACAGCGAATTGACAAACTCCATCCGCCTAAACACCTGAATGTCTTCCATTCCCTCGCCCAGACCGATGTATTTGACGGGAATATGAAACTGGTCGGATATGCCGATCACTACCCCACCCTTTGCAGTGCCGTCTAACTTGGTAACGGCCAGCGCATTAACTTCGGTAGCGGCTGTAAACTGCTTTGCCTGCTCGAAAGCATTCTGACCTGTCGAACCGTCTAATATCAGCAATATTTCATGAGGAGCGTCGGGGATGACTTTTTTCATCACGTTCTTGATTTTTGTCAGTTCGTTCATCAGATTTATTTTATTATGCAAACGACCGGCGGTGTCGATTATAACGACATCGGTGTCGTTAGCGCGTGCCGAACTCAACGTGTCGAAAGCCACAGAAGCAGGGTCGGCTCCCATTTTTTGCTTTATAACCGGCACTCCGACCCTCTCTCCCCAGATGCTCAACTGCTCTACTGCCGCTGCACGGAACGTGTCGGCCGCGCCGAGGCAGACCTTAAATCCGTTCTTTTTAAACTGATAGGCCATCTTTCCGATAGTAGTAGTTTTGCCTACGCCGTTGACGCCTACAACCATTATCACATAAGGCTTTGCGTTTGTTGGGATGCTGAAATTCTCGGCGTCTTGGGAGTTGTTTTCCATCAGCAGAGCAGCGATTTCTTCGCGCAGCAAGCGTGTCAGTTCTTCCGTAGTAACGTATTTGTCGGAACCGGCACGTTTTTCTATTCGCTTGATTATCTTCAAAGTAGTCTCTACTCCTACATCCGAAGTAATCAACACATCTTCCAGATTGTCAAGCACATCATCATCAACTTTACTTTTGCCGATGATAGCGTGTGTGATTTTTGAAAAAACGCTTTCTTTGGTTTTTGACAGTCCTTTGTCGAGCGTTGCTTTTTTCTCTCTGCTGAATAAACCGAATAATGCCATAAAAGATTAATATTTAGCTGCTTGGAGTATTTTTTTTGCTATCTCGGCATTATCTGATTTCTGTTTGAACAGATCGGAACCGACTCCTATTGCAAAGACGGGAATGTAGCCGGCTGAATGTGAAGTTGTTGCCCATCCGATGCGTGCTAAATCGTTAATCACTGCAACGGCTTTGACGACTATCAGAGGTGTAGTGGCGTAGAGCGTTTTTTCGGATACGTCTTTGTTTTTGGCGAGCGTTTCTTCGTATGCGTCGCGCAGGATTTTCTCATTATCCCAACTTATCGGAACGTCTTTCCAGAAGCCCATCACATCGGTAAGCACTTGTTTTGCGTCGTCCCATGTTACCTTGCCTTTTTTTGCTTCATATACTTCTCTGAAAGCGTTCGTGAGTCCTTCTTTCGATTTTTTCTGATGTTGTAGGATGTTGAGATTGAGGCGTCCGCGTCCTACGGTCATGCCGCCGGTTTCGTGGTCGGCAGTAATAACGATGAGTGTTTCTTTGGGATGTTTTTTATAAAATTCGTATGCTACTCCGATAGCTTCGTCCATGTCGATAGTTTCACGGATAGCGGCGGCGGCGTCGTTGGAATGACCGTTCCAGTCTATTCTACCGCCTTCGAGCATTACAAAAAAGCCTTTTTTGTTGTCTTGCATCAGCGTTTCGATAGCGGCTTGCGTTATCTGTTTGAGTGTCAGGTCGGCAGGTGTACGGTCGATAGCGTTTGGTATCTTTTCCGGTTCTTGCCAGTTGAAAGGTACTAATACTACTTTCGACTTGCTGACGCCGTTTATCTTATAATCGTCGTATCCTTTGGAGATATAATATCCTGCTTCTGTGATAAGGCCGTAAATATCAGGTGCTTTTGTCTTGTCGTGAAGCACGTCGCGGTTATAAAAACCTGCTCCGGCAAAAAAGTCGAAGTTTGATTTGATAAGGTCTAACGAAATCTCGTAGTACATGTCGCGAGATTTTTGATGGCCGTAAAAAGCGGCTGGAGTGGCGTGATTGATGGGTACGGTAGATGCGATGCCGACTTTCTTGCCTGCTTTTTTGGCTTTCTCGGCAATCGATTCCAAGAGTGTCTTGTCGGGTCTCAAACCGATATAACCGTTGTTGGTTTTTTCGCCCGATGCCAGCGCCGTGCCGGAAGCGGCCGAATCGGTAACATCGTTGTTGTCGGAAAACGACGTCGCAAACGAGGCTACCGGAAATTGTGTCATCAGCAATTTGCCGGAGCCGCGCTCGCCGTTGACTGCCGACATGTAGGCTTCCGTCAGATTGACATAGTTTACGCCCATACCGTCGCCGATAAAATAAAATACATACTTTGCTTGGGCGATAACAGTCTGAAACCCAAGCGATAATACTACAATTAATGTAGAGAATAAAAACTTTTTCATATAGTTATATTGTTTGTAAATCGGCTGCAAAATTACAAAAAAAATGAGATAATACAAAATTAATTATGAATTACTAAATTCGCTATTGAAGACTCGGTTCATAATTCATAATTATTTCGTATCTTTGCGGTTTGAAAACTAAAACTTAAATATTATGTTGATAGCAAATCCGATGTACGACGTCGTTTTTAAGCGACTGATGGAGAACGAGCGTGTGGCGCGGTTCTTTTTGTCAACTATGTTGAATCAAAACGTCGTTGACGTAATGTTTTACCCGCAGGAATTTACTTACAAAACAGAGTATTCCGATAAAGATATACCGAAAGAAAAAAGAGAATTGGGCGTATCTGTTTTCAGGGTAGATTTTGTGGCGACTATACTGTTGGATAACGGAGAGCGAAAGAAAATTCTTGTCGAAGTGCA
>JAITHS010000226.1 GCA_031279875.1 Tannerella sp. | reverse complement strand
GTATTTCATCGAATGTCTGTATGCCTATCGGCAATTTTCTCGGTTTCGTTTCCATTTGCATAAAATTTTTTCTTGACACCCGCAAATGTACGATTTTTTTTTGAATTTCTTGTTGTTTGATAAAAGGTTGTGAGGGGACAAGGGGACAAGGTTATGAGGGGACAAGGGGACAAGGGTTGGGGATTGGTTCGTTGCAGGTAAGGAAGGCGGTCATTGAGACGCCGAGGATGCCGTGTACGTTGAGGTTTTGACCGGTCAGTAAGAGGTTGGGGATGGGTGTGCGGGGCGATAATACGGTGGTATGCAGGGCGTTACAGTCTTTGCGGATGCCGTAAGCGGAGCCGTTGGGCGAGCCGGTATAGTCGCGCCATGTCAGCGAACTGCTGGAATGTGTCCGGTCGATGGCGTTGTTGAGTTCGGGGAGATATTCGGCGGCTAAACGCACGCAGGCGTCGGCTTTCAGGCGTTTGTAGTCGCTGTAATCGGCACCGCGCTTGCCGATAGTCGTATTTCGCCATTGCTCTACTTCTTCGCTATACATGATTGTAAGGATATCGATGTTGTTTGTAAACATTGAGTTGTCATTTGGGGGTTGAAATGACAACATTATGTAAGCATTAATGTTGTCATGAATGTAATCATAAAGTTTCCATACATTGTCGGATTTATGGATATGGATATTACGATTTCGATAGCGCACGGTATTAGGTTTGAGGGCGAGGTGGACGGTAAATATTCCGAAAGTATTTGCGAGGCTGTTGATGCGCGAGCGGAATATTTTGCGGATTTTGGTGCTGTTACGCACCAAGTTGACAGCTACGGAAGGATGCGTATCGGCGATGAAACAGTCGGCTTCGAGGCGTTCTTCGCCGTTAACGACGGCAGATGTTATGACGCCGTTGTTTTCGATTAGTTCGGTAACTTCGGCGCTTGTACGTACTATTCCGCCGTTGTTTTCGATTGATTTAACCAGAGAATCAATGATTTGCGAACTTCCGCCGCGCAGTCGCCATGCGCTTTGGATGTAGGAAGAGTTGATTTGAGCAAAAGTGTAGAGCGGCAAGGAGTCGGGTTTGAGTTCCATTGTGAGCGACGCGCCGGATAAGACATTTCTCAACAGCGGATCGGTAATCGTCTGATTAACAAACGATGACGCCGATTGACCAAAAGCCGAACCGTTGC
The DNA here is from genome assembly GCA_031279875.1 of Tannerella sp. Taxonomy (GTDB): domain Bacteria; phylum Bacteroidota; class Bacteroidia; order Bacteroidales; family Tannerellaceae; genus Tannerella. The sequence goes on along the minus strand of JAITHS010000226.1, from coordinate 5,750 downwards.
TGAAAATATCCTGCGTATTGATGTCGAAGATATTATTGCCGACCTGTTTCAATATCTCGGTATATTGTCGCAGATTGCTGTGTTGATGCGGGAAATATTGAGCGAGAGCATCGACAAAACGGTTGTAACCGTTAGGCAACAAATAAGATTTGTCGCCGAAAACAACCTCGTCGAAACCGTTTTCGTCGAGCCGCACCCATTGGAGGTGCGTCAAACCGAAAAAGTCGAACAGTCGGTAAAGCGGTTGTCCCTCGTCAAGCCCGCCGACGTAGTGAAAGCCGGTATCGAAGACGTAATTGCCGCGACGAAACGATTGCAAACAGCCGCCCGCTTGCGAGTGTTTTTCCAAAACCGTTACTTTCATTCCGCGTTTCGACATGATATATCCGCACTGCAAGCCCCCCAAACCGCTACCGATTACGATAACCCGTTTCATTTGCGCCTCCTTTTTTTCATCCAGAGATTAAACAAAAACGGCTCTAATGTGTAAGAAATGAGGATGCTGGACGTCATGCCGATAAGGGTGGCTATGCCTACCGACGAGAGGGCTTGATGGGTGGCAAACATGAGCGATGATATGCTGATTAGCAGGATAATAGCCGACAGAAGTATCGCCGTTTTGTGATAAACGATGAGGCGATTGTTTTCGCCGCGAGCGTCGGCAAGCAACCCCTGCATGACGAAAATGCTGTAATCAACACCTATGCCGAAGATGAAAGTAGAAATGAGGATGTTGACGAGGTTGAGTTGCAGTCCGAGCATCGACATCATTCCGAGAACAATGTACCAACTCATCGCCATAGGCAGGAAAGCGATTACAGCCAGCGGCAAACTGCGAAAAGCGAGCAGCAAAGTCAGGAAGACGAACGCCGAAGATATACCCAAAATAGTGTTAAAATCGTCGTGTAACATACGTACAATGCCTGTCGCGTAATAAATCGGGTCGGCAACGATAACGTTAGGCTGTGCAGCGAGCAAGTCGTTAACTGCTGTAACGTTTTCTTCGTCGATAATTACGGCGGTATAAATGAGATACTTGTCGTCGGTTTTTTCAAACATCGTACCGGTCAGATTATCAGGCAAAAACGTTTCTTCATATATTTTAACAGGCTGATAATTTTTTGATAACATCTCAAAAAACGGGTCAAACATTTCCGGTTTGAAGCCGTTAGCGCGTGCGGCATCCGTCAGATTGTTACGCAGTTCGGTGATGCGGCTATCGTTAAAAAATGTTTTCCACGCTTCGATACGCTTCAACTGCTCGTTTTCGGGAATAAGCAGCATGGAAGCGTTGCTGAAGTCGTTGATGTAGCCCGCCGTGAGCAACGAATCGCAGATTTTACCGACGCCCGAATTGAGCGTCAGCGCTTCTTCGGGCGTATCTCCCGTTACGGCGTAATAGTTGACGGTAGCGCCATGAGCCGTTTTGGTGTCGTAGAGTTCCATCGACCGCAGCATTTGCGGCTCATAATAGCCGAGATTGCGGATATTTGGGTCGAACTCAACGCTGAAAGATGCGTAAAAACTTGCTGCAAAGACAATTAACGTAACTATATGTATCCATTTATAACGTTCGAGAGGAAAGGCATTAATACGGTCTAATATCTTGAAAGCCTTTTCATTACGTCTATTTTTGACATAACGAAAAAATTGCGGCAAAACGACAAGGCAAGTGAGCGTAGTGCCGACCATCGACAGAAGGGCGAAAAGTCCGAAGTCGCTCAACAGCGCCGAGCGCGTAAAAAGCAGACCGGCAAAGGCTCCGACTGTTGTCAGGCTGCCGAGAATGACCGGTTTGGTTTCGTCTTTGAGGACAGTTTCGGCGTCGTTGACATACTTGAAATGCGTCAGCAGATGCAGGCAATAACTTATTGAGACGCCCAGCACAACCGCCCCAATCCCAAGCGACATGAGCGATACTGAACCTTTGATTAAAAAAATCAGCGACAGAGCAAAAAACGTGCCGTAAACGACCGGAAGCAGCAACATCGGCAACGTTGATTTGTTACGAAAACAGACGGCTATCAGCAAACATACGAGTATGAGCGAGATGCCGATGGTTGTTGTAAGGTCGCGTTTTATTTGTCGGGAATTATAAACGCCTCTTACCGGCGGGCCGTGAAAAAGCGCTTCCAAATCGGGGTATCGGGCTTTAATTTCAGCCGATGTCCGTTCTATAAGGCTGATTAATTTTGCTCCTTCTTCCAAATCGAACGACAAAAATTCGGGAGTGATAAATATCAGAGCAACAGTCGTATCGGGCGTAAAAATGTGATTGGCATATAGCGTTTGGGAGTGCAGGAGATTTTGCTGCGGCATAATTTTGTCGCGAAAACCCAGCGGGTCATATCTCATTATCCGCGCCAAAATCATGCCTTCGGGAGATGATATAACATTCTTGTTATGAGCCATTTGTGCAAAAATAGCGTCTCTTGTCAATGACGGCATTATCGAGCCGTAAAACGCAGTGTCAACCATCGGAGCAACATTTTCGATGACAAAAGACATTGCTTGTTGCATAACGTCGTCGTCAAGGCGATAAAGGAAATTGTCGGGCGTGAGTTGCGTTGAGGAGTTTGAGTTTTCGAGCATCAATCTTACAAAAGTATCTGCTGCTTCGACAAGAATGTCAGGGTCGGCGTTGGCAGAGGCGTTTCCGGCTGGTGAAAATATCTGAACCGTGATGCGGTCTTTGACTTTGAGTTCCGAAAACGCAATTTTCGCCGTTCCTGCTTCCGAAAGCGGGAAGAGCGCCGTAAATTCCTCATCATAAGCGAGTTTCAGACCTGTAAAAACGAAGAATATTATCGTTACGACCATCAACAGGTATAATGCTATCTTATGAACTTTAAAATAATGATATACGGTGATAAAAAAATTTGTCATATTGTTTTCTTCTTCTTTGCAACATAATCGTGCTCTAATATTCCTGTAAAATCCATATAATTAGTGTTGTCGTGAAAATCTTCAAGCGTTGCGAGAAGATGATAAGCATCGCCGACAACAACGTAGCTTATTTTTAAACGTACACGCTTGGCGGCATTCATCTTGATAAAAGCGTTAAAACGGCATTTGCAGATTTCAAAAAACTTCATCGGCATGCCTGCAAGAATTTCCACACACTCACGCAACAGACGGAGATTAAACACTCCGGGCGCAACAGGGAAGTCGGGAAAATGACCGCGATAAATATCGCATTCCGGCAGCAGGATAATATCAAAAACAGCCTGGCGGTCGCTTCTCTCAAAAGAAACTATTTTGCTGAAATCTTTGCATACAGTTGGCAAAATGTTAGCATTATCTTTGCATACTGTCGATGATATGTTAGCATCATCTTTGCATATACTATTACAAAGGTTATGTGCGGCGGCAATTTTCATCTTTGTGGAAGCGCAAAGAACATCATTTTTGCGGTATGATGACGATTGAATCAACATCACTCCGAGCGCTTCCGTGATGATGCTTATGTTAGTGCGCACAACTTCGCCGACATGTGGCATCTGCCAAAATAGGCACTTGCTTATCTCGCCAAGTAATCCTATCGGTACGGCTTTATTTTCTTTTAAAGCATTATTACCGACAATCGTCGCCGCGCTCTGGGCGATATTTTCGAGCAAACCTTCTACGTCCAAATGTCGGTAATCGTTTACAAACAAACAATTCTTCCGGACTCTGAATTTTGTATCGGCCGAATTATAATCGATTTTACACAATTTATCAATCATCAACATCGGTTCGCGTTGCGGAATAAGCGTCTTAATATCTTCGCTGGTAATCATAAATTTCCGATTATTAATGTTGAGTTTGTTCCGCCGAAGCCAAACGAATTTGACAAGAAAATGTCAAAATGTTTTGCAACTCTTTGAGCGGGGATATTGAGTGCTGCCGACGCTTCGTCGGGGTTCTCGAAATTGAGATTGGCGGCGATGAAATCGTTTTTCATCATCAGCATTGAATAAACAATCTCGCTGGCGCCTGCCATCCACATTTCGTGTCCTGTTTGCGACTTGGTGGAAGTAACTTCCGGCTTGTAAGAACCGAATACGGAATCTATTGCAAGCGCTTCGATGCTGTCGCCAACGGGCGTAGAAGTGGCATGAGCATTGATATAGCCGATGTCTTTGAGCGAGATACCGGCCTGATTAACAGCCATTTCAAGCGACCGTATCTGTCCTTCGGCACTTGGCGTCGAGATATGTTCGCCGTTAGACGAAAAGCCGTATCCGAGAACCTCTGCGAGTATCGGCGCGCCGCGTTTTACAGCCGTATCGTAACTTTCGAGGATAACGGTCGCCGCGCCGCCACCGGGTACTAATCCGTCGCGGTCGCGGTCGAACGGTCGAGAAGCCTTTGTCGGAAAATCTTCGCGAACGGAAAAAGCGCTTATACCGTCGAAACTGCCTGTCGCATAAGCGTTTATCTCTTGTGCGCCGCCGCAAACGACTATATCCTGCAAACCGTTACGGATAAGCATCGCTCCCATCCCGATAGCGTGCGAACCACCGGCACAGGCAGCCGAAACGGTCATATTGATGCCTTTAAAGTGAAAGATGCCCGCAAGATTCATCGTAACCGTAGAGTTCATCGATTGAAAAATTGCGCCCGAGCCGATGAGCGTTGTGTCGCGCTTCTCACGCATCACGTCGGTACTGCTTACTACTGCGGCAGCGCTGCTGTCGTTGCTGTAAAAAATCCCCGTTTGACGGCTATCGATGTAATCCTGCTCCAAACGTGCGTTAAGCAACGCTTCTTTTGTTGCCACATAAGCGTATTTAGCTTGTTCAGGCATTGTGATGCGCTGGCTGCGGGACAGTTCTTTTTTCAATTCCGGAACGCCGATACTTGCCGTAAGCGCCGACCTGAAACCGGCTTCCTTTCGTGCAGGATCGAACACGATGCCCGACTTTCCGTCATAGAGCGATTGCTGCACTTCATCAATGTTTTTGCCGAGACATGAATAAATTCCTATCCCCGTAATTACTACTCTTTTGTTCATTTTGATACATTATGAGAGTGCAAAAATAAGTATTTTTATGCTTAAAAACCGCTATTGTCCGATAAAACCGAAAAATATTTTTTTTGAAAGCATGATAGCACTAAACGATAGGTAATGACACTAACCACTAATGTATTTGTCTTTTTGTATCGTCTATCACCATTGCCAGCGCAATTGCGTCGGGATAGGGAGTGAGATAGTTTTTTGATTTTATCTGCTTATCGGCTTCTGCGAGTTTGGCGGGAATGTCTTCCGGTTTGTACGCCACTTTCAGTTCGATAACAAAAGTATTTCCTAAGTATGATATTACCAAGTCGGGGCGTCCGAGATTGGTGTGCATTTCGGCAACCGTAGCCACGCCACAGCCGCGAAAGAAAGCAAGAATGGTGGAGCGGTAGAGCCATTCCTGCACCTGAAACGGATAATCGTTCATTATGATATTCATTTGCCCTGCTTTTGTAAAATCATCGTAAGGGATGCTTGCTAAAAGCGCGTTGAGTATAATCTTTATCCTGTTTGCGTCTTTTTTCTCCATAGCACGCAACATGAGTTGCTGCAGATTACCAAAAGTATTTTCGGCCGTCAGGATGTTCTGCGCCAGCAGCGCCGACATTGCATTCAACACTTCTGTGTTAGGATAGTCGAGAACGAATTTGTCGCCTATTTGCTCTCTTACGGTCAGGTATCCAGCCTGATAGAGAAAGCCTTCGGGAGGCGCAGTGTCAAGGTCGCCGGGTTCATCAAGAAAACTTTT
>JAITHS010000192.1 GCA_031279875.1 Tannerella sp. | reverse complement strand
AAAAACTGCTTAATCAAATATGTTTTTCCGATGCGTCGTCTGCCGTAAACGACTAAAAATTCCGCCTTATCGGAGGCGAAGTAATCCGATAACTTATTGATTTCTCGCGTTCTACCTATAATTTCATCCATAATATCTTATTTTAATTTTGCGACAAAGGTACAAAAAATATATGTTACCGCAAAGTATTTTGCAAATTTTCTGCGGCAACTATGATTTTTGAGGCTGTTACCGCAAAATATTTTGCAAATTTTCTGCGGTAACTGCATTTTTTGCGGCACTTACCGCAGGATTATTCTCCTAACACGAAAACTGCCCATACCCAACGTTGGTTTTGGCGCCGATGCCGAAATCAAGCAGGATTTGACGAAATAACGATTCTTTTTTTGCCGCCGTTATCAAATTATTTTGTAACTGAAATCGAAAAGTAACCTCAACTTCAGGCAGGATTTTCAGAAACTTTATCGGTTTGGGATTTTTTAGAGGATCAGGATGTGGCGTAATATAGTCTGTTCCTAATATTGATTAAACGATTTCGATACAAATTCGAGGACAAGCGGCAGTTCCGTACGCCAGTAGGTCCATGTATGTCCTCCGTCTTTGACGCGGTACTCGTGAGGTATCTCTTTTTTGCGGAAAGAGATGTGCATCAGGCTATTACCCTCGTATAAGAAGTCGTCGTCGCCGCAACTTATATACCATTTGATGCGTTTGATGTTGTCTAACGCCTCTTTTGTAGCGCTGTTGAGCAAGCCGTCAATGCTGTGTCGTTTGTAATAAGCGTCTAACTGCGCATCTGACACCTGCGACGCCGAAGCCCCCAGTCGGCTTTTCAGTTGTCCCATCTCCCAACTGCCGGTTGATGCGCTTAACGGGGCTGCCGCCGCAAACATTTCAGGGTGGTGAAGGGAGTAGAAAATAGTCCCTCCGCCGCCCATCGACAAGCCTGAAATAGCGCGGTAGTGTCGGTCTTTGCGTACGCGATATGTTTTCTCGATATGCGGTATCAGTTCTTTGAAGAAGAAATCTTCATAATTGAAATCGCCGCGAATATCGTTAAAATATCCTTTGCGACCGGTGTTAGCGTCGGGCATGACGATGATAAGATGAGACGCTTTGCCTTCTGCAATAGCCTTGTCAGCGATATGTTGCACTTGTCCGAACTGCACCCAGCCGGTATGGTCGTCGCCCGAACCGTGTAAGAGGTACAATACAGGGAAACTTTGGTCTGTTTCATCATATCCGGGCGGCAGATAGATGGAATAATGACGGTCGGCTTTAAGTATCTCACTTTTGACCGTTCGTGTTTCGTAAATAACGCCACGTTGCGCATAAACAGCGCATAAACTGCTGAATATCAGCAAATTAACAAGCAGGATGTTCTTTTTCATTGTTACAGTATTTTTTTTGATAAGTATCCATATCTTTGTCTCCGCGACCTGAAAGGGTAACTACTACAATATCAGCTTGTTTAAATGATATTTTCGGTAGCGCGCCGAGAATGTGAGCGCTTTCGAGCGCAGGGATAATGCCTTCGAGACGTGTTAATTCAAAAACTGCTTTTAAAGCCTCATCGTCGTTGACTGCCAGCACTTCGGCGCGTTTACTTTCCGCAAGAAATGCGTGTATCGGACCGATGCCCGGATAATCAAGCCCTGCCGAAATGGAGTAAGGCTCTTCTATCTGACCGTCATCGTTTTGCATAACGAGCGTGCGAGCGCCGTGAATGATACCTTCCTTGCCGAGATGAATAGTTGCGGCGCTGCGACCCGACAGGATACCTTCTCCCCCCGCCTCTGCAAGAATTATCTTAACCCGCTCATCATCAAGAAAATGATATATTGTACCGGCGGCATTGCTGCCACCACCCACGCAAGCCATCAGGTAATCGGGATATGCGCGTCCTTCATGTTCCGATAATTGCTGTTTAATTTCCTCACTTATAACCGATTGCAGTCTTGCTACCATATCGGGATAAGGGTGCGGGCCGACTGTTGAGCCTATTATATAAAATGTATCCGACGGGTGGCAGCACCAGTCTCTAATAGCCTCATTAGTAGCATCTTTGAGTGTCATATTGCCGGATGTAACCGGTATGACTTCTGCGCCAAGCATCTGCATTTTTTTGACGTTAGGTTGCTGTCGTTCGACGTCGGTCTTACCCATGTAAACGACGCAAGGCATGTTCATCAGAGCGCATACGGTAGCGGTAGCAACGCCGTGCTGGCCGGCGCCGGTTTCGGCTATGATGCGACGTTTACCCATTTCGCGGGCTATAAGTATCTGACCAACAGTGTTATTGATTTTATGTGCGCCGGTGTGATTAAGGTCTTCGCGTTTGAGATAAATCTTACAGCCATACCGGTCGCTCAACCTGCGAGCATGATATAGCGGCGACGGGCGTCCGGCATAGTCGTTAAGCAACCGCCTAAACTCCGTTACGAATGCCTCGCTGTTGATAATTCTTAAATAATTACGTTTCAAATCCTCCACGCAACCGTGTAGAATTTCCGGTATATATGCGCCTCCGAAGCGCCCGTAATAGCCTTTTTCGTCAACCTGATAACTCATTTTATTTAGTTTTGAGCCGACAAAAGTAGCATAAAATTTTGAGATTATATGCAAACACATAAAATATTTTGTTTAAATAATTTTCTAAATCAGACTAAGCACCAAAAAAAACAGGACTTCACGCAATGTGAAGCCCTGTTTTCACAATACAGGATGTTGTTTTACTTAAAATACCTGTTAAACAGCCCTTCGAAGCCTTTGCCGTGGCGGGCTTCATCTTTTGCCATCTCATGAACGGTGTCGTGAATAGCGTCAAGATTTTGCTGTTTGGCAAGAGTGGCGATGCGCTTTTTGTCGGCACATGCGCCCTGTTCCGCCATCATGCGCTTTTCGAGGTTGGTTTTGGTATCCCAAACGACCTCGCCGAGCAGTTCGGCAAACTTGGCACAGTGTTCGGCTTCCTCAAAAGCGTAGCGTTTAAACGCTTCTGCTATTTCGGGATAGCCTTCGCGGTCGGCCTGACGGCTCATTGCAAGGTACATACCAACTTCGGTTGCTTCGCCCATGAAATGAGCTTGAAGACCTTCAATAATCACAGGATCAACGCCTTTGGCAACGCCGATTACGTGTTCGTCGGTAAACTGTAATGCGCCTGTTTCAACCACTTCTTTGAATTTCTCTTTCGGTTGTTTACATTGAGGACATTGTGCGGGTGCCTCATCCCCTTCGTGTACGTACCCACAAACGGTACAAATCCATTTTTTCTTCATTTTCTTTTAATTTATTTGTTATTAATATTTTAAGGACACAAATTGTAATGATTACAACTTTGTATCGGCTGCAAAATTACAACATTTGAATCAAAACACAAAATGATTTAATGTTAATTGTGAATTATTAACATACGTTAGAGTTCTCTTATCCAGATATTTCTAAAACTTATCGGCTCGCTGGGGTCGCCGTGACTTTGCAGCAGGATGGGGCCGGCGCCGTGTTTAACTACACGCGGAAAGCCGATGTATTCGGTTGTTCCGAGTATTGTAGTGTTGTTTTGAACTACAACGCCGTTGTGAATTACCGTTACCTGTGGCGGTATGCGGTATGTGCCGTCTTCTTTAAAAACGGGGGCGGTATAAATCACGTCATAGACGTTCCACTCGCCGGGTTTACGCATGGCGTTGACTAATGGTCGCGACTGTTTGTAGATACTGCCTGCCTGTCCGTTAGCGTAGGTTTCATTTTGGTATGAATCAAGTACTTGCAGTTCATAAATGCCTTGCAAATAAATGCCGCTGTTGCCGCGAGACTGACTTTTGCCGGTAATGTTGGCAGGGATGCTCCATTCGATATGGAGTTGAAAGTTCTCAAACTTCTGCTTTGTTTGGATGTCGCCTTTTTGTTTATCAACGGTAAAAGTACCGTCGGCGTTGACTTTCCACTCGGCGGCGCCTTTTGTTCTGGGGCTTTCCCATGCCGACAGGTCTTTGCCGTCGAACAGGATGATAGCATCCGACGGGGCGGAGTTGGTTGTGATACTTCCCGGAGTAACAATTTTAGGCTGCGGAAGCCAGAACTCCGACATTCCCGGATTCATCTTTTCAGGTTCCGGATAATTTGTTTGGCCGCTGACGGTTATGGCTCCGAAAAGCGCAATACACAGCATTGCCGACTTTAAAATACTTTTTTTCATAATTATTTCGTTAATAAATTTGTGGCTGCAAAGGTAAAAATTATTTGTTAATTTTGAATATTTTCTTCCGAAAATTTTCCGAGTTTAATATATTTTTTGTATAATTCATTGTAAATGACTACATTAGCCTGTTGAGGAAAATATTCTTTGGCAAAGCCGGAAGTCATTGCTCTTTGAGCGTCTTCGACTGTGGGATAGATACCTGCTGCGACGGCGGCAAACATGGCTGCTCCGAGCGCGCAAGCTTGGTCGGTATTGCATACTTTGATAGGCAAATTAAGGACGTCGCTTAAAGTTTGCATCACGAAAGGCGACTTTAATGCAATGCCTCCGATGCCGATTACATTATCTATTTTAATGTCGTATCGGAGGAAACGTTCTACTATGGCTCTCGAACCGTAAGCCGTCGCTTCTACTAATGCTTTGAATATAGCTGGGGCGGTGCTGCCGAGTGTTAAGCCGTCGATAGTACCTTTGAGCAGTTGATTGGCGTCGGGCGTGCGTCGGCCGTTCATCCAGTCGGTAGCTATGATAGCGTTTTCTTCGATGGGTAGTTTTTCGGCTTCTTCCGTCAGGGCGGAGATGAGTCTGTCGCACGCCTCGTCGATGAGTTTGGCTTTGGTAGCGGTATCGATGAGGGTTGTTTTGTCAAGAATTTTTTTGAGCGGAAATTCGAGGAGGCGGCAAAACCACGCATATACGTCGCCGAAAGCCGATTGGCCTGCTTCCAAGCCTGTCATTCCCGGCATTACCGAGCCGTCAACTTGCCCGCAGATGCCTTTGATGAGTTTGTCGCTTATTTCTTCATACGAAGCTATCATGATGTCGCACGTCGAAGTGCCTATAATTCTGACTAATGTGTTTGGCGTAACGCCTGCTCCTACGGCTCCGAAATGGCAGTCGAAAGCGCCGCCGGCAACGATTACGTCAGTGTTTAAGCCGAGTTTGTCGGCCCATTCTTTTGTCAATGTGCCGACCGGTTTTTCGGCTGTATCTGTCTGACGGTAAAGGTTTTGACGATATCCTTTAAGTAGCGGGTCTAACGTTGTAAGAAAATCTTCCGACGGCAAACCGTCCCATTTTTCGCTCCACATCGCCTTATGTCCTGCGGCACAGCGACTTCCGGGCATTTCCGACGGTTTTGTTTTGCCTGTAAGCAATGCGGGCATCCAGTCGCAGTGTTCAACTATCGACGCGGCGAATTGTCTCACGTCTTTGTCTTCGCGCAGGATATGCAAAGCTTTAGCCCAGAACCATTCCGACGAGTAGATGCCGCCTTCAAACGCGCTGTAGTCGGTGTGCCATGTTTTACACAAAGTGTTAATTTCAGCTGCTTCTTTGATAGCCGTATGGTCTTTCCAGAGTACGAACATGGCGTTTGGATTGTCGTCAAACTGCGGCAACATTGCCAAAGGAGTGCCGTTATTGTCGGTCAAGACGGGAGTACTGCCGGTAGTGTCGAACGCTATTCCGACAACCTTGTCGGCCGTTCCTGTCGGGGCTTTTTCGAGCGCTTCCCTAATCGAAGCCTCTAAAACTTCGATATAGTCGAGCGGATGCTGACGGTATTGATTTTTAGCCGGTTGGCAATATTTTCCCTGCGCCCAGCGTGGGTAGTTTTTAACGGCCGACGAAATCTGTTCGCCGGTAGTCGTATCAATCACAACGGCACGAGCCGAATCGGTGCCGTAATCTAATCCGATGACGTATTTGTTCATATCTGTTGTTGTTTTTTTGCCGCAAAGATACATCTTTATTTTATAATATCACATTGTTTGTTGAAAAAAAATTGATAATTGTAGAAAAAGTCAAAAAAAATTCATAACTTTGTATTATGATACATAAACTGATTTTAAAAAATTTCAAAAAGATAAAAGAAGAGACCTTTTTGTTTAACAATCTTGATTTGGTTGTCGGAAGTAATAACAGTGGCAAAAGTACGGTTTTGCAGGCGCTGGCTATTTGGCAGTTTTGTGTTGAACAATTTCGGTTGACACGAAAAAAAGGACAAAACGGAATCCAAATAGTTCTCCCCAACTTTACCGCTTTACCTGTTCCGGAGTTTAATTTATTGTGGAAAGATAAAACAGACCGACGATACGAAGATGATAAAGAAACAGGGAAAAAAAATCAGATATACATTTATATCGAAATAGACGTGTATTGGAAAAACGCTAATGGAGAAGAAAAAAATTTTTGTGTGCAAATGCGTTATCAATCGCCACAGGCAGTTTATGCAAAGCCATTAAAAGGGTGGTTGGAGTTTAAGGATTTAGACAGGGATAATGATATGCCGTATATTGTTTATGTCCCGCCATTTTCGGGTTTAGAGCCGCACGAAAAATGGTTGGGAGATGGAAATGTACGGCAGAATGTCGGTAAGGCACAACCAGGCTCCGTATTGAGAAATTTACTGTATAGAGTGATTGCAGATTCGGATATTTCAATAAAACAGAATAGTAACTGGGCGGAAATAATTAGAAGAATTAAAGAATGGTTTAATATAGATTTATTACCGCCGCAATATGACCCGCGAACGAGTACGGAAATTATTGTAGAATATCAATCGGAAAGAAAAAACTTTGATATTATTTCGGGCGGTAGAGGTTTTCACCAAATATTAACATTGTTGGCTTTTATGTATGGATACAAACGTGTAACAACAATCTTGTTTGACGAGCCGGATGCTCATTTACACGTGAATCTGCAATGTCAAATAATAAATTATTTTAAGCAAAGCCAAATCCAATTTTTAATTGCAACACATTCCGAAGAATTTATAAAAAATGTTGAAATCAACTCGATTCTTTCCATCTTATCCGGCACTCCGGACAGAGTTGTTTCAAATGATGTAATAATTTCCGCGTTAAGTGATATAAGCAATATTGATGTTGTACGAACACAAGAAAGTCCTTATATTTTATATTTGGAAGGAGAAGATGATGAAAGAATTCTTTCTTCTTGGGCAAAGACATTGGGAAAAACAGCAATTTATCAGAAATTTTATCCGTTTATTTTGGGCGGCTCAACAAAACAAGTTATGAAAGATAAAGCAGACAAGCATTTCTGCGCATTGAGACAAATTGTCCCCAATTTAAAAAGAGCAATTTTATTAGATTATGATGATGATAATGTAGCAATAAATCCGCCTGCCAATCAATATGTTTTAAACGAGTGGAAACGAAAAAACATTGATAACTATCTCTTAATTCCTGATGCTTGGAAACGTGCGGTTAAGGCGGAAACAAAAGAGGACGGTTTATATTTGCAACCTTATAATAATGTTATTAATTCATTTTTTGAAGAACAAAATTTAACATTGCCGAAAGGTATCAATTGGAATAATGTTAAAGCACAAATTTTTTCGCTTTTGGATGGTAAAAAACTATTGTTTGAAAACAATGATTCTTTA
>JAITHS010000176.1 GCA_031279875.1 Tannerella sp. | reverse complement strand
CCGATTACACACTGCCAAAAGGTAAACGTCCGACGGTTACAAGCGTAGTGGATAAATCTCTGTGTATCAGCCAAATGGACAATGGCATTCTTTACTGGCGCATCGACGGTCGGATGGATGCCGACGCTACAAAACAGTTTGTTATCGACCTCGCCGATGATGCGACCTCGCCGACTACCGTTATGGGCATTAAGGAAGCGGCTAAAAATCTGATAGTTACCGATAACGGCAAAAACGTTTTTCAGTACAACATTGCAATGCCGAGATTGCCGGCAGGCGTCGGTCGCGAGTTTGCGCGTAACGGCTTTATTCATCCCGCATGGTCGCCCGCCGGTAACCAACTGACGAACGCCATGACCGATGACCATGCTCATCATTTCGGTATCTGGAACCCTTGGACGCATGTCGATTACGACGGTAAACATTATGACCTATGGAATCTCGGCGACAAAACAGGAACCGTCCTTTTAGATACGCTTTACTCTACCCGGCAAGGCGACCTTTTTGCCGATATTACCGTAGGACACGCACATCTGATTTTTCAACCGCAAGCCGAACAGACCATTAACACTGTCGAATCAATAATCAAAATTACGCCCAAAAAGCGGATTAAAATTATGGATGAAACGCTTTCCATGCGTGTGTGGAACGTTAATCCCGATAAAGAGGGCTTCCTCTGGGATTTCATTTCCGACCTGAAACCTGCTACCGACCTGCCGGTGCTGCTGACAGCCTATCGCTATGCCGGTTTCGGTTGGCGGGCAACAGCCGACTGGACAAAGGAAAACTGCGTCATGGTTACGTCGGAAGGCAAACAGCGTCCCGAAATCGACGGCACTAACGCTCGCTGGATTTACGTTACCGGCGCAAGCCCGAAAGGACGCTCCGGCATACTCTTCATGGGATATCCCGAAAACCGCAAATTTCCCGAACCGCTACGTATCTGGGACCAAAATCAAAACGGCGGACGTGGCGACGCTTTCGTCAACTTCGCCCCAACAAAAAACGAAGACTGGACACTCGAACCTCACAAAACTTACCGCCTCAGATACCGTATGCTGATGTTTGACGGCGATATTACACCCACCCAAGCCGAAGATATCTGGCAGGATTTTGCAAAACCGGTTAAGGTTAGCTTTTGAAATTCGTAATTTTTTACTACCTTTGCAGCCGCTATGATAGAACGGATATACATACTCGAAAGTGTTGAACCGCTGACTTTCTACGGTGTCAACAACTCGCATCTGCAACTTATCAAGAACCTCTTCCCTAAATTGCGCATAGTGGCGCGCGGTAATGTGATGAAAGTTATCGGCGAAGAAGCGGAATCGGAAGACTTTCTCCAAAAGATACGTGAGATTGAGAAATATTGCGAATCGTATAACTCTGTTACCGAAGATGTTATCATCAGCATCGTAAAAGGTGAAAAAATACTGCTGCAAAAACAGGATAACATTATAATATATGGTATCAACGGCAAACCGATAATGTCGCGGTCGGAAAACCAACAGAAACTTGTAACCGGTTTTGACGAAAACGACCTCGTCTTTGCTGTCGGACCGGCGGGTTCGGGTAAGACTTATATCGCTATCGCATTGGCGGTCAGGGCTTTGAAAAACAAACAGGCTCGCAGGCTTATTCTTAGTCGACCGGCTGTCGAAGCGGGAGAGAAACTCGGCTTCCTGCCCGGTGATACCAAAGACAAACTTGACCCTTACCTGCAACCGCTCTACGACGCATTGCAAGAGATGATACCATCAGCACGCCTCAAAGAGTATATCGAAAGCAACACTATCCAGATAGCGCCGCTTGCTTTTATGCGCGGACGAACGCTAAATGAGGCTGTTATCATACTCGATGAAGCGCAAAATACTACTGTTCAGCAAATTAAAATGTTCCTGACACGTCTTGGTACTAACGCCAAAATGATTGTTACCGGCGATACTACACAAATTGACCTGCCGCCAACAGCGCAATCAGGGTTAGTTCATGCTATGAAACTTCTCGAACATGTGCCGGGTATCGCACGCATCAAGTTTACAAAAAAAGATATCGTCCGCCACAAACTCGTGCAGCGAATAGTCGAAGCATACGAGAAAAGTGATTAAATTGTCCCCTCGCTCCCTCGTCCCCTCGTCCCCTCGTCCCCTCGTCCCCTCGTCTCCTTGTCCCCTTAATTAATTAAATATGAACGCATTAATAAATACAGATTTCCGTTTTGACGGACAAAAAAGCGTGTACCACGGCAAAGTACGCGACGTTTATAACATCAATGACGACATACTCGTCATGGTAGCTACCGATCGCATCTCGGCGTTCGACGTAGTATTACCCGAAGGAATACCTTATAAAGGTCAGATCCTCAATCTTATAGCATCGAAATTTTTAGATGCTACAACAGACATTTGCCCAAACTGGAAACTTGCAACCCCAGATCCGATGGTAACGGTTGGCGTTCGTTGCGAGGGTTTTCCGGTAGAGATGATTGTACGCGGATACCTCTGCGGCAGCGCGTGGCGGGCTTACAAAGCCGGTGCGCGACAGATGTGCGGCGTCCCGATACCCGACGGCATGCGCGAAAACGAACGCTTTCCGCAACCTGTCATCACCCCTACAACCAAAGCCGAACAGGGAGCGCATGACGAAGACATTTCACGCGAACAAATCATCGCACAAGGATTAGTCTCGGAAACAGACTATAACGTACTGGAAAAGTACGCATTAGCATTGTTTCAACGCGGCTCGGAGATAGCAGCAGAGCGCGGACTTATCCTTGTCGATACTAAATATGAGTTCGGTAAACGCGATGGTGTCATTTATCTTATGGACGAAATCCATACGCCCGATTCGTCAAGATACTTCTATTCGGACGGTTACGACGAACTTCTATCCAAAGGCGAACCGCAACGGCAGCTGTCGAAAGAGTTTGTGCGCGAATGGCTCATGGCAAACGGTTTTCAAGGCAAGGCAGGACAAACCGTTCCGGAGATGACCGCCACAATAGTTGAAGGGATAACAAACAGATACACCGAACTTTACGAGCGCATCACCGGCGAAACCTTTGAAAAAAGCGGAGAAGCAGATATTGCCGCCCGCATCGAAGCAAACGTCCGGAAATGGAACGACGGATCAATTAAAAATTAAGAATTAAAAATTAAAAATTAAAAGAATGACGGTACCCAAAACCCTTGCAGTGGTTTTAAACCCTGCAAGCGGTTTGCAGAACGCAGAAAGCAGTAGGGGTTGCAAGGGGACAAGGAGACAAGGAGACAAGGAGACGAGGAGACAAGGAGACAAGGGGACGAGGCAGAAGGCAGAAAGCAGAAAGCAGACGGCAGACGGTACCACGTCATTGCGAGGCACGAAGCAATCCAGCGTGCCTTTTCTCCGGATTGCTTCGTTCCTCGCAATGACGAATGCCCTATCCGTCTTAATTTTTAATTGAAAAAAACTCTCATCTCTCAACTCTCAACTCTCAACTCTTTATGAAACAACTTTACGCCCTAATCGGCCACCCTTTATCACATTCTTTCTCGAAAGACTTTTTCAACCGAAAATTTCGGGAAGAAAACATTGATGCGCAGTATCTTAACTTTGAAATCAAAGACGTAGGCGAACTGTCGCAACTAATCGAAGATTATCCTAATCTTTGCGGCATTAATGTTACTATACCGCACAAAATCAATGTAATACCTTTGCTTGACAAACTCTCCGACGACGCCGAAACCATCGGAGCCGTCAATGTCATCAAAATCCGGCGAAAAGCACAGGAAAAAGCCGTTCTCGAAGGACATAACTCCGACATTACAGGCTTCAAACAGTCGCTCAAACCACTGCTAACAAACAACCACACACAAGCTATCATACTCGGCACAGGCGGCGCTTCCAAAGCCGTCGAACAGGGTCTCAAACAACTGCAATTGACCCCGCTTTACGTATCCCGCACAGCGAAAAACAATTGCATAACCTACGAAGAAATAACAAAGGAAATTATTGAAAATCACACCGTTATAGTCAATACAACTCCTTTGGGAATGTATCCGCACACCGAGGCCTGCCCCGACATCCCATACGAATATCTGACAGACAATCACATTCTCTATGATTTAATTTATAATCCGGCGGAAACGCTTTTTCTACAAAAGGGAAAAGCACATAAAGCCACAATCAAAAACGGCCTCGAAATGCTTCATCTGCAAGCACTTAAAGCATGGCATATCTGGAACTTACCGTAATCTCTCCAACGACCGCACAAGAGCCTCATCGGTTCCAATCTTTCGTATCGCCAAATAATTGAATATCAGCGCTATAATCGGAAACGCTGACCAGATACTCAACTTTATTTCCGATACCGTAACTTTTATCTCCGTTTCGGCGCCCGACATCTTGTCGAATGACCAGAGATGATAGCCGACAACAGCGACAAAGCCAATGATAATCAGCGAGTTATAAACACACATCCGCATCTGCAAGACACGCTTCTTATACATAAATATGATCGTAAACGTAAGAAGTATGATTATACCTGTTAAAATAAAGAGTACAAACGTTCCATACGCCATAGCTGCGTTGTCGTACAAGCCGTCAACTTTAAACAGTAACAGCATACTTTCCATGTCTTCAACCTGCCACCGCATCGACGCCAGCGGCAAAAACAGCAACGCCGTAAACAGCGCCGCCACTGCCAGCAGATATACAGTTTGAATACGCTGTATCATATATCCTCCGCTATTTCTTTCTTAACGGGATGTTTCCAGAAAATTTCCCCTTCTTCGTATTCCTTTGTGGCTATGAGAGTTACTTTCGGCAGTTTCTCGTAATAGCGCGAAACTTCTATCTGCTCGCGGTTCTCAAACACCTCTTCGAGGTTGTCTCTATCATTGATAGCCGAAAACTCCGACAATTTCTTGTCCAAGTCATGTTTCATCTCTGCGGATATCTGATTTGCCCGCTTTGCAATTATCATTACCGTTTCATAAACATTGCCCGTCTCTTTCCACATCTTGCTCATGTCGCGCGAGACGGTGCTTGACGGTGCTTTTGACTTTTTATAATCCATATTGTTGTCTTTTAATAATATTTCTCTATTTTGCTGTTTGCGTAATCAAAATACTTTTTCACTTGCTTGGCGTACTTGCCTCCCGGAAACTCGTTCATGTAGTTGTAATAGGCGTCAACAACTTCGCGATAACGACCCTGCAACCGCTCGTCAATGCTCACGATAGCCAACTCGTATTTTGAACATAACTTCAAGTAAGTCAGGTCTTCGCGATACTTTGTGTCGGGATAATTCTTCAACGCATTGTCAACCGTTAACACGCACGAATTGTAGTTATTGCCCATATATGTGCCGAGATTGTAATATAGCCGCGCCGCCAGATACTCTTTGTAGGCTAATTTTTCCTGCAATTCAAATAGTATCTCCTGAGCCTGCTTTGCACGTTCGCTTTGCGGATAATATTCAAGATACATAAGAAACTGATTGATTGACTCATACGTCTGTGCCTGATCTAAACGCGGATCGGGAGAATCCAAATATAAACCGTAAGCGCCGTAGAAACGCGCCAACTCTGTAAACTCGTTCTTCGGATACGTGTTGTAGTATGTCTTGAAATACTCCGACGCCGTGATGTAGTCTTTCTGACCGTAATAACTCTGGGCAAGAAGATACAGCGATTCTTCCGCCTCGGCACGACCTCTGAAATAGTGAACTATCTCTTCAAGCAACGTTGCCGAACGAACATATTTCTTCTGATTAAAATATTTCTTGGCATAAGAATATTTTAAATCAGGGTCCTGACTTTTCAATAACTTGTTGTACTCCCCGCAGGACGACATCAACATCATCAGAACACTTGCTATTATTGCTACTTTTTTCACTTTTTTTCTAAAAATTCGGCTGCAAAGATACACTTTTTTTTTGATACTACAAAAAAAATTACTACTTTTGCACCCGAATTAATAAAAAATAACACTGTATATTATTTTAATGTATAACACAAATATCAAAAAAGTCTTGCTTCTGGGTTCGGGAGCATTGAAAATCGGGGAAGCGGGAGAGTTCGATTATTCCGGCTCACAAGCGCTTAAAGCTCTCAAAGAAGAGGGTATTTTTACCGTGCTTATCAACCCCAATATCGCGACGGTGCAGACTTCCGAAGGGGTCGCCGATAAGGTTTATTTCTTGCCCGTTACGCCTTTCTTTGTCGAAAAAGTTATCGCCAAAGAAAAGCCGGACGGCATCATGCTCGCTTTCGGCGGACAGACGGCGCTCAACTGCGGCGTCGAACTCTACAAGTCGGGCGTCTTGGCGAAGTATAATCTCGAAGTGCTTGGTACGCCGGTGCAGGCGATTATTGATACCGAAGACAGAGAACTGTTTGTTGAACGGCTCAACGAAATTGACGTCAAAACAATTAACAGTCAGGCAGTTGAAAATGCACAAGATGCGCGTCGGGCGGCTTCCGAACTGGGCTATCCCGTCATTATCCGAGCGGCTTATGCGCTTGGCGGTTTGGGAAGCGGCTTCTGCGACAATGAAGACGAACTCAACACGGTAGTCGAAAAAGCGTTTTCTTTCTCACCGCAAGTGCTGGTAGAAAAAAGCCTTAAAGGATGGAAAGAAATTGAGTATGAGGTTGTTCGCGATTGTTACGACAACTGTATTACAGTCTGTAATATGGAGAATTTCGACCCGCTGGGTATCCATACGGGCGAAAGTATCGTTATTGCGCCCTCACAAACGCTGACGAACGCGGAATATCACAAACTGCGAGAACTTGCTATACGCATCATCCGACATATCGGAATTGTAGGCGAATGTAATGTGCAGTACGCATTAGACCCTGAAAGTGAGGATTATAGAGTGATAGAAGTGAATGCCCGACTGTCGCGCTCGTCGGCTTTAGCGTCGAAAGCAACAGGCTACCCGCTGGCTTTTGTGGCTGCCAAACTGGGACTTGGATACGGACTTTTTGAACTGAAAAACTCCGTCGTCAAAACTACTTCGGCTTTCTTTGAACCTGCGCTTGACTATGTTGTGTGCAAGATTCCGCGCTGGGATTTAGGTAAGTTTCACGGCGTTGCCCGCGAATTAGGCAGCAGTATGAAATCGGTCGGCGAAGTGATGTCGATAGGTCGTACTTTTGAAGAGGCAATCCAAAAAGGACTGCGGATGATAGGACAGGGAATGCACGGCTTCGTCGAAAATAAAGAGATAATAATCCCTGACGTTGACAAAGCTCTGCGCGAACCGACCGACCGACGTATATTCATCATCAGCAAGGCTTTCCGCGCCGGTTATACCGTTGACCAAATACACGAACTGACAAAAATCGACAAATGGTTTTTATATAAACTGCAAAATATTATACGAACAGCGGAAAATCTGGAAGGGCTTGACGTGGCTTCTTTACAAGATGTGCAGCAATCGGACGACTTTGAATTGCTTCTAAAAACAGCCAAAATACAAGGCTTTTCAGACTTCCAAATAGCCCGCGCTATATGGAAAGAAAAATTAGATGACCATCATCAATATTTTATCCGCCAAATGCGTAAACAATTGGGTATCACACCAGTAGTTAAGCAAATCGATACCCTCGCCGCCGAATATCCGGCACAAACTAATTATCTGTATTTAACGTATTCGGGAACAGAACACGATATTGAATATGGGGATAAGGGGACGAGGGGACAAGGGAACGAGGAGACGACAAATTCCGTCATAGTTCTCGGTTCCGGTGCCTATCGCATCGGCTCGTCTGTCGAGTTCGACTGGTGCGGAGTGCAGGCGTTGCATACTATCAGAAAGTCAGGCTACCGCTCGGTGATGATAAACTACAACCCAGAAACCGTTTCGACCGACTACGACGAGTGCGACCGCCTTTATTTCGATGAACTGACGCTCGAACGTGTCCTCGACATCGTAGAACTCGAAAATCCGCACGGCGTTATCGTTTCTACCGGCGGACAGATACCTAACAACCTCGCTATCAGGCTCGACGAAAACAACGTACCACTGCTTGGCACCACAGCACAAAGCATTGACAACGCCGAAGACCGACACAAATTCTCCGCCATGCTCGACCGCATCGGCGTTGACCAGCCGAGATGGCAAGAATTGTCATCGCTCGACGACATCAACGAATTTGTAAAAGAAGTCGGCTTCCCCGTTCTGGTGCGCCCCAGCTACGTCCTCAGCGGTGCTGCGATGAACGTTTGTTCAAACGAAGACGAACTCGTGCGCTTCCTCAACGTCGCCGCCAACGTCAGCAAGAAACATCCCGTCGTAGTAAGCCAGTTTATCGAATACGCCAAAGAAGTAGAAATGGACGCCGTAGCGCAAAACGGCGAAATAATCGTTTATGCAATATCCGAACACATTGAGTTCGCAGGCGTTCACAGCGGCGACGCTACCATACAGTTTCCGGCACAAAAACTATACGTCGAAACCCTCCGACGTATCAAAAACATCAGCCGACGCATAGCCAAAGAACTGAATATCAGCGGACCGTTCAACATTCAATACCTCGCCAAAGGCAACGACATCAAAGTCATAGAATGTAATTTAAGAGCATCACGCAGCTTTCCGTTCGTCAGCAAAGTCATCAAAATAAACTTCATCGACATCGCAACAAAAGTCATGCTCGGACTGCCCGTCGAAAAAGTCGGCGGTAGCGCTTTCGACCTTGATTATGTGGGTATTAAAGCATCGCAGTTTTCTTTCAACCGCCTTCAAAAAGCCGACCCGGTGCTGGGCGTTGACATGGCTTCGACAGGCGAAGTAGGCTGTCTCGGCGATGATACTTCCGAAGCAATGCTAAAAAGCATGTTGTCGGTAGGTTATCGCTACCCTAAGAAAGCCGTTCTGTTATCTACCGGCACAGCAAAACAAAAAGTAACAATGCTTGATGCAGCAAAACTACTGCGCGACAAAGGCTACAAACTTTATGCTACCGGCGGTACATACAATTTTCTGAAAGACAACGAAATAGAAAGCACACGAGTTTACTGGCCATCCGAAGAAAGCAGTCATCCGCAAGCCCTCAGCCTGTTGCACCGCCACGAAGTTGACATGGTTGTAAACATTCCGCGTGACCTCTCTGCCGGCGAACTCGACAACGGCTACAAAATACGCCGCGCCTCAATAGACCTCAACATTCCCCTGCTCACTAACGCACGCCTCGCCGACGCTTTCATCACAGCCTTCTGCACCCTTACTCCCGACGATATCGAAATTAAAAGCTGGGACGAATATTGAACAAAATTCTAATAATTTTATGAAGACTTTCAGAATAGGGGGCATTCATCCGCCCGCAAATAAATTTTCAGCCGGTCAGCCGATACTCGCTATTGCACCGCCGACAAACGTAGTTATCCCTTTGAGCCAGCATATCGGCGCTCCGGCGCAGGCTTGCGTTCAGAAAGGCGATAAGGTGCTTGTAGGTACTCTGCTGGGCAAGTCGGGCGGTTTCGTATCGGCTAATATCCACTC
>JAITHS010000156.1 GCA_031279875.1 Tannerella sp. | reverse complement strand
GTTCTGAAACCACTGCAAGGGTTTGTTCACTCGTCTCCTCGTCTCCTTGTTCAAACCGCTTGCAGGGTTCTGAAACCACTGCAAGGGTTTGTTCACTCGTCCCCTCGTCTCCTTGTTCAAACCGCTTGCAGGGTTCTGAAACCACTGCAAGGGTTTGTTCACTCGTCTCCTCGTCTCCTTGTTCAAACCGCTTGCAGGGTTCTGAAACCACTGCAAGGGTTTGTTCCCTCGTCCCCTCTTCCCCTTGTTCAAACCGCTTGCAGGGTTCTGAAACCACTGCAAGGGTTTGTTCACTCGTATCTGCAATATTCATTGTTTGGCGGTGTATCGACAGGATTAGTTCGCGATGTTTTTTCATCTGTGTTTCAAACATTTCGACCTGTCCGGCTTCGAGTGTGTGAACATCGCTTTGGATTTTCTGCAACAGGTCGAACGCCTTGCTGAAAAACGAAACGGGATATATTTCAGCATTCGTCATACTCGATGCTAAGGCGTTAAGAGCCTGCACGTTAGATATTATCTGATTAAGTTTCTCATTGTTAGTCATAATGAATAGTTTTTGAATGAAAGTTTATAATTGTTTAATTATTTTCAAACTTGCTTGACATTACGACGATTTTCATACTTTCTTCGTCGTTGCGTATTTTCACGCCGGAAAGATAAAAACTGTTGGAAATGCCTGATGTATAATATGTTGAAGAGCCATCATAATTCTGTTGAGTACTTGTAGTGCGGGTAACGGGGATAACGAGCAAGTTGAGGTCGCGGTCGGGGGCTTTTTCGATGTGATTTTTCAGCAGAGAACTGATATTTCCGAAAGTATATGTATAGTTCGATGAGGTATAACCGTATTGGGTAGTGTATTTTGATGCGGACGAACCGCCGGATGCGTCGTAGGAGATAAACGATGTAAGGTCGTCTTCAATTTTTTCATTTTCAAAGAAGCTTTTAACCGAATCTTCCGGCACAACGAGCAGATTTAAAGGCGGATAGTAAGCATAGTTCCATTCGTTGGGCTGATAAAATCTGATTTTCAGTGAGAAATCGTTGATAAAACGGTCGTTGACGTTTAGTTTTTTAGAGATATCGGAGGTCGGAACGGTCAGTCGCGCAAACACTCCGGCGGGAGACTTGATATATGCGTTTCCGTCCTGCAACAATTTGTCTATATTGCTGTTTTTGAAGCGGTTAATTTGGATTACTTCTTTTGCAATGCAGAAATCTTGCGAAGTGCGCATCACGCTGTCCTGCTGTTGGGAGCCTTTACCCATATATTTGTAATACAGCCTGATAGAGACATATTCGCCGACCGATTTGATAAGATTTCCGCTACCGAAAGTGGTTGTAACATATAATCCCGGAAAAAAAGCGTTAAAAGCATTTTGATTGGCGAATGTAGAAGGATTGTTGATCGCTTCGTCATAGATTTGCTGTCCCAGAGAAGGTGTCAGTTTGATGCGGATATTAGGGAAATAGTAGTTGTCATCTTGGTTTGTAAGAGCGCGGATGGAATCGGAGACGCTTTTGTCGTAGGATGTATAGGTTTTTTCGCCGAGCGGGTTGTTCATGTCACAGTAAGGTTCGGGGTCTTCGTTAGTGTAGAAATTACGTTTCAGCGGCGCCTTAACAGGATAGACCGACGCACGCATAGGAACCAGCGAATCGCCGTACCATGCTGATGGTGAGTACATTATAAACAGAACAGTCGAATCGATGATACCTTGATACGCTTCACGACGAAACTCAAAGCCTTCTTCGCAGTAAAACTGACACATAAAATCGGCTTTGATGTTGCCGTATTCGGGGTCATACATCTCGCCGAGCATAAAATCGGTCGTTTTTGCAAAAACAGAATCGATTTTGACGGTAGAAATCTTCATATTGAAAGTATCCGAATATACCGTAATAATATCGCCGGGAGGCAGTATCGACGAGCCTACCATTGTCAGGTCGTTGTTGCAGGCGGTATGAAGCAACCCCAAAAGCAGGGTTATAACAGTAAATTTAAAAACCGGTTTCTTTATCATATTATCTTGATTTTGAAGTACTTAATATTGAAGTATAAAAATTATTATAAGCGTCGATATAGTTTTCTGGCGTCTGATATGGCAAGTAAGGTTTCTTCTCTTTTTCGATGAATGCCCTTGTATCCTCGCTTATAGTCGGGCTACCTTGAATGATTCCGTCGGCAAACTTAATTGCCAGATTAGTAAGGGCTTCGGCGTCGGTAGCGTTTTTAATTAGCGACAAATCTCTTTCTGAAATGCCGTCTTGCCTCATTTTCGATGCCAGAGCGCTGTCGAATGGGTTCTTGAAATTTTCTTCATATAGAGAATAAACTATTTTAGCGCCCGACAGCCCCGGCTCGTCGTGATATTTACGTTTGAGATATATCGGAGCAAGAGCCGTAAGCCAGCCGTGACAGTGGATAAGGTCGGGCAGCCAGCGCAACTTCTTGACGGTTTCAAGCACTCCGCGAACGAAGAAGATCGAACGTTCGTCGTTGTCGGAATATTCCGTACCGTGCATGTCGCTAAGCAGGTTCTTTTTATGAAAAAAATCCTCATTATCAATGAAATAAACCTGTATCCGTGCCGACGGTATAGTGCCGACTTTGATTATAAGCGGGTGGTCGGTATCGTTGATAATGATGTTCATGCCTGACAAGCGTATCACTTCATGTAATTGGTTACGGCGCTCATTGACGCTTCCGTATTTGGGCATAAAAGCGCGAATTTCGCGACCAAGTTCTTGTATCCCCTGCGGTAAATTCCTGCTAATCAGCGATATTTCCGTATCAGGCAAATAGTATGCAATTTCCTGTGAAATGAATAAAATACGTTTGTTTTTTGTCATTTGTTTATAAATTTCGGCACAAAGATAGTGATTTTTTTTGAAAATGACAAATTTAACGTATTTTTGCAGGCGAAAAAATTTATAAAAACCTCAAAATATTTTTATAATATGATGATATACAGCGAAATATCAAAACTGAAATCATTTATTGAGCATTGTCGCGCAAATGAAAAGTTAACCGTCGGTTTTGTGCCTACTATGGGTGCCTTGCATGACGGACATATCAGTTTGGTAAAACAATGTCGCGC
The DNA here is from genome assembly GCA_031279875.1 of Tannerella sp. Classification (GTDB taxonomy): domain Bacteria; phylum Bacteroidota; class Bacteroidia; order Bacteroidales; family Tannerellaceae; genus Tannerella. The sequence goes on along the minus strand of JAITHS010000156.1, from coordinate 1,195 downwards.
CGAGAATGATGTTACGGTTGTCAGCGTTTTTGTTAATCCGACGCAGTTTAACGACCCTTCCGACCTTGCCAAGTATCCGCGCACGCCTGTTGAAGACAACCAATTACTTGCTTTGGCGGGCTGTGATGCGGTTTTTGCGCCGTCGGTCGAAGAGATGTATCCTGAACCGGACATGCGAGTTTTTAACTTCGGCGCTGTGGCGGAGGTCATGGAAGGGGCTTACCGTCCGGGGCATTTCAACGGTGTGGCGCAGGTTGTGAGCAAACTGTTTGATATTGTAATGCCCGACAAGGCATATTTCGGCGAGAAAGATTTTCAGCAGATAGCCGTTATTCGCGAGATGGTCAGGCAGTTAGGGTTGCAGGTCAATATTGTGTCATGTCCTATTGTTCGTGAGGCCGACGGTTTGGCGATGAGTAGCCGTAACGCACGTCTGACGCCCGAACAACGAAAAATTGCGCCTCTGATAGCTGATACATTAATAAAAAGTAGTACCTTTGCAGGTCGTAAGAACGTCGGCGAAGTACAAGATTTCGTAATCAATACCCTCAATGCCATCCCGCCGTTGCGGGTAGAATATTTTGAAATCGTTGACGGTAATACTCTGCAACCTGTTACGACATGGGAAGATTCGCCCTGTCCGGTTGGCTGTATTACCGTTTACTGCGGCGATGTGAGGCTTATCGATAACATAAGGTACAACTACAACCAAACATAAAACTATGACAATAGAAGTATTAAAATCAAAAATTCACCGTGTAACCGTAACGGAAGCAAACCTTAACTATATCGGTAGCATAACTGTCGATGAAGATCTGATGGATGCCGCCAATCTTATTGAATATGAGAAAGTTGCTGTGCTTAACAACAACAATGGCGAGCGTTTTGAGACTTACGTCATCCGTGGCAAACGCGGTTCGGGAGTGATATGTCTCAACGGCGCCGCCGCCCGCAAGGTACAGCCCGGCGACATCGTTTTGATAGTATCCTACGCCCGCATGGATTTCGAGGAAGCCAAAAACTTCAAGCCCACCGTCATATTCCCCGATACGGAAACTAACAAACTTTCTTAATTTTTAATTCAAGAGCAGCAACTCGTCCATCAATTTGCGGTCGTTTTGGAGGGCAGGAACTTTGTGTTGCCCGCCGAGACGGTCGCGGTTTCTCATCCAATCGTCAAAAAGACCTCTTCGGG
>JAITHS010000145.1 GCA_031279875.1 Tannerella sp. | reverse complement strand
TGCATTTTGCAGTTCTACGGTCGTATGCGAGCCGATATATCCCGCGCCGCCGGTAACTAAAATCTTCTTCATATCTGATAATTTTTCAAAAAAACAACTGCAAAAGTAATACTTTTTTTTATAATTGTGAACTTTATGGTTAGATTTTTTCGACATATTACGTGGTTTTTGAAACCGAATTCTTAATTTTTAATTCTTAATTCGTAATTGAAACCGTATGGCAGGCAACGAGGGCGGCTGTTTCGGTACGAAGACGAGATGTTCCGAGTGATACGGCTATAAATCCTACGGCAAGAGCCGATTCGACTTCTTCGGCGCTGAAATCGCCTTCGGGACCGATAAGTATCAACGAAGCGGAATTGTCGCCAAGAGATAAAACATTTTTGAGCATCGGCAAATCATCTTGCCTGCAATGGGCAATAAAACGCGACGTTTCGGATGTAACGGGTATAGATATAAACTTCTTGAAATCAATTATTTGGTTTATGCGCGGCAGAGTGCCTTTAAGCGATTGTTTCATGGCGCTGACGGCTACTTTTTCGATACGTGAAAGGTTGATGTTGTGCCTTTCGGAGTGTTTACATTTAAGAAACGTTATCTCATCAATACCAATTTCTGTGGCTTTTTCTACAAACCATTCGATACGTTCTGCGTTTTTGGTCGGGGCTACGGCGATGTGGACTCCGAAAGGCTTCCGGTCGCTAAACCGTTCCGTTATCGTAACGCGGCATCCGGCAGGGTCAGGCGTATCTATTATTGCTCTGTAAAACATGCCTTTACCGTTGGTTACAGTCAGCACATCGCCTTTACCGAGACGTAAAACCCTGACGCAGTGCTTCGAATCGTCGGGCGTCAACACAGCGGTTGTAGATATGTCGGGAGAGTAAAATAATTGATTCACTCTGTTTCTCTCCTTATAAGTTCATCTTTCAAAATCTTCGCAAATTCATAATCCTCACGCTCTACCGCCTTATTGATGCGATTTTCTATGTCTTTCTTTTTCAGACTTTTAAGTTTTTCTTTCACTTTTGCCATATCCTTTAAATCTTCAAGATTAATATCGTCCGACGGTTCATCGTTTTTCAAGAGTGCTTCGTCGATGATAACCGAGCATTGGAGCATGATTTCTTCTGTCGTATGAATTTCGCAGCCGACACGCAACGCAATGGCAACGCCGTCGGAAGTGCGGGAATCGACATGAAGTATCTGTTCTGCGTTCGACATAACGATTTTAGAGTAAAATACCCCTTCTTCAAAATGATATATCTGCAATTCGTCGATAGTATAACCGGCTGATTGCGCAAAGGCTACAAACAAATCGTGCGTGAGCGGTCGCTGTGTAGCGATGTTTTCGAGGGCAATGGCTATCGATTGCGCTTCAAACATCCCGACGATGACCGGCAACCGTCTCTGACCGCTTTCTTCCGTCAGTACAAGAGCGTATGCGCCCGATTGTATCTGGCTGTTAGCCAATCCAAAAACTTTCAATTTTATCTTTTTATCTTCCATATACTTTATTTAGATATTCTTCTATTTGTTGTATCGATGTATCTTTCAGCGCCACTTTCTTCTCTTTATCAAGTAAATAGAGAGTAGGATAATGTTTAACGTCATACAGTATATCGTTGAGAATAGCGCCGTCGGCATTGTGAGCGTAAATCCACGAATGTAACACTTCCGACGCATGTTTTTTCCACGCTTCGACGTCGTCAAGGGTGTATAACGCAAGAATTTTCAGACTGCCTTTGCCGATTAAACCATTAATAGAAGGTGATACAATCAGTTGTTTTGTCAATGCCCTGCAATCGTCGCAGTGTGGGTCTTTGAAAAAAAGTATCGTATAATCGGCTGATATAGAATATAATGATGATTTCTCGCCATCAACAAGAGTGTATTCAAAATCGGTCGCTTTCTCTCCTACCCTGTTTTTCAACATCATATCAAGCATGAAACGAGGTCTAATCTGCTCATACTCACCGAGCAACGATGAACCAACCGCATATTGCAGTACAGGGATAAGTTTTTCCTCATCCTTAAAAGGCGATTCGGCATTGTAGAGGTAACGCGGAGCTATTTCAAGCAACTTGTTGAACGCTAACGGCTCTTTTTCGGATTTTTTTATCAACGTAATCATGATGTCGGACGTTTCTTTTCCCGATGTAAGATTCAGTACGTCAAGATATTCGGTAAAATAACGCTCTAACAGGTTGTCTTTGAGCATTGTTGCAGTATCGGCAAAGTCGAACTTGTCCCAGAAATGCTTGGCGAGATAGTCCGCACGGTCAGACACGACTGTGATTGAAGTCGGAATATCCGGCATCAGACGCATAATAAGGCTGTCATGGCTCTGCGCAAAGCACTCCGACAGTGATGCCGCAAGCAACAAGATGTTAAGAAGTTTTTTCATATTATTAATAAACGTAACAATCCGAAAAATATTATAAAATCAAACGAAAAATAATGACGGTATATACCTTTTGCACTATTCTTCTGCTCGGAAACCCAAACCCTTGTAGCGGTTTCATAATTTTTTTGTAATTTTGCACTTCGTAAATCAGAAAATCAGACCCGCAATGATAGACAAATCGACAGTAGATAAGATTTTCGGCGCTGCAAACATATTTGATGTAGTGTCGGATTTTATTTCTTTGAGAAAAAAAGGCGTAAGTTATGTCGGATTGTGTCCGTTTCATAATGATAAAACGCCGTCGCTGATGGTTACGCCGTCGAAAAACATCTTCAAATGTTTTGCCTGCGGCGAAGGCGGCGGTCCGGTTCAGTTTGTGATGAAACATGAAAAACTGTCTTATTATGAGGCACTTAAATATTTGGCGAAGAAGTTTGGTATTGCTGTTACCGAGCGAGAACTAACCGACGACGAGAAACAAGCCGACAAAGACCGCGAAAGCATGTTGATAGTAAGCAGCCGCGCTCAAAAACACTTCACTTCCAGACTATTTGAACATGACGAAGGTCGTACCGTCGGAATGTCGTACTTCATTGAGCGTGGTTTCAGGGAAGAAACCGTCCGTAAATTTATGCTCGGATACAGTCTCAACAAACGCGACGACCTCTACAAAACCCTTACGTCGGAAGGTTATAAAGAAGACTATCTGCTTAAAACGGGACTGATAAAACAACGCGAAGACGGTACTATGAGCGACCCTTTTCGCGGGCGCGTCATATTCCCGATACTTTCGGTCAGCGGCAAAGTAGTGGCTTTCGGAGCGCGTATTTTGGGCAAAAACGATAAGGTAGCCAAATATCTTAACTCGTCGGAAAGCGAAATATATCACAAAAGTTACGAATTATACGGCATTTTTTTTGCCAAGCAAGCTATTGCCAAAGCCGACAAATGCTTTCTTGTAGAAGGTTATACCGACGTAATATCAATGTTCCAGAGCGGTATTGAAAATATCGTAGCCCCCTGCGGCACGTCGCTGACAAAGGAACAAGTGCGCCTCATACACCGTTTTACCGCCAATATCACGCTGCTTAACGACGGCGATAATGCAGGCAGAAAAGCCACAAACAAAGATATCAACCTATTTCTCGAAGAGGGTTTCAACGTCAGGATAGTGTCGCTGCCGGAAGGCGAAGACCCGGATTCGTTTGCACGTAAAAATAATTCTTTCGACCTGAATCTCTATATCAAAGAACATGAAACGGATTTTATCAAGTTCAAAACCGCCTACATGATGCGCAACGCATCGACAGACCCGCTCAAAAAAGCCTCGCTGATAAAAGACATCATGGAATCGGTATCCGTCATCCCCGACGCCATTATTCGCTCAGTCTATATCAAAGAATGTAGCCAGACGCTTGATGTAAGCGAAGAAACGCTCGTCAAAACAGTCAACGAACTGCGGGCGCGCAGACCGATACGACTTTTTAACGCTCAAAAACAGGTTCCGGAAGATAATTCCGAAAATGCCGTAATGCCTTCCGACGAAGAACAATCCGAACATAACAAAACAGCGATAGAAGCCGAGCCTTCACCGCTCAAACGATATGAGTATATGCTGTTGAGTTATGTGATACGCTTCGGCGAACGCGAAATTTTTACCGACCCGCAGCCTATCAAAGTAGTAAAATATATCGATAGCGAACTCAAAGAAGACAGCGTAGAGATAGCCACGCCGCTCTATCGGCAGATTTTGGAAGAGTGTTTAGAACAATGCGAAGATAATGATTTCAATGCCGAACGCTTTTTCCTTGCCCATACCGACCAAGACGTTGCTAAACTGGCTGCCGATACCGTAAGCAACAGATACCGTTTGAGCAGATTTTTTCAAGACCCTAAAGCGTTACCCGACGAGTTGCACGATACGGCGTCGGAAGAAGAACGCAATCTGTTTGTTATGAGAAAACGCGACGAAGAACGCAAACAACTCGAACAGTGGGTTGTTCACGACGTCTTTACGATGAAAAACGCTTTTGTAAAGATGAAAATCGAAAGCATCAACGAAAGCATCCGACGCATTGTAGGCGATAACGACGAAGACCAAATAACCATGCTGCTGAAAGAACGCATCAAATATGAACGTTTGATGAGCAAATTGAGCAAACATGTCGGATACAGAATTATTTCCGGAGTCAAAATATAGGGAACCTCCAAAAACAATTTTTCGAGGTTCCCAATAGTTTTATTTCTTAATTTTTTTGTACCTTTGCGGCGTTTAAAATATCTAAATAATATGACTGAAAACAAAAATCACAAACCTTTCGTATCCGGCAAGACCGACATGAAAGAATTTACAGTCAGGGCTTTAATCATCGGACTGATATTGGCGGTCGTTCTTGGCGCTGCTAATGCGTATCTGGGTCTTAAAGCCGGTATGACTATTGCGGCTACATATCCTGCTGCAGTTATCGGTATGGCAGTGCTGCGTTTTTTTAGAGGTAGCCTGTTGGAAGAAAATTTCACCAGAACAGTCGGTTCTATCGGAGAATCGGTTGCTGCCGGTGCTATCTTTACTTTACCCGCCTTTTATATTGCCGGAGTATGGGGCGGCGAAGAGTTCGGTTCGTTGAGCAGTTACATCACTGCATCGCTGATACTCATTACCGGAGGCGCTCTGGGAGTACTTTTTGTAGCGCTTTTGCGTCGGGTAATGGTAGAAGACAAAGAATTGCCGTTTCCAGAAAGCGTTGCAGCAGCCGAAATTCACAAGTCGGGACAGAGTGGCAGCGGCGGTTCCAAATATCTCTTTTTGGCGATGCTGGCAGGCGCAATTATTAAGGTTGGCGGCTCGCTGAAACTGTTTGCTACCGAGTGGACGTATTTCGTTAAAGGCGGCATTACGGCTACTGCGTCGAAGATTAAACTTGCCGGCGGCTTCAATTTGAGCGGATTTGAGATAAGTCCAGCATATCTTGGAGTAGGATATATCATAGGTCCGCGTTTGGCATCGCTCAATTTCAGCGGCTCTTTGATGGCATGGGGTCTGATGGTGCCGATACTGCTGATGTTGCTGGGCGAAGAATTTGTTGGTTCGATAGCGTTATCGTCGGGACTTGCGCCCGATTCGCCCGAAGCATGGAGCGCCGCCGCTACGACAGTGTGGAAAGAAATTGTACGTATCATAGCTATCGGCGGCATGTTGGTAGCGGCATGTTTCACTCTCTACCGGATGCGTACCAGCCTTATAACGGGTTTGAAACGGTCGGTTAAAGATTTAAAACGCGCAGCAGCCAAATCCGACGGTGATACTGTTGAGCGTACCGAGAAAGACCTCAAATCGGCATGGGTACTTATCGGCATCTGCATCGCTGCCGTTCTTACGTTTATCATTACATATTTTATTTTTAAAACATCAATTCTTGTAGCTCTTGTAGCGGCGACGATACTGATAGTTTTGGCATTCTTTTTTTCGGCAGTGTCGGGCTATTTAGTCGGAATTATAGGTTCCAGCAACAACCCTATCAGCGGTTTGACGCTTACGGCATTAGTTGTTACGGCGATACTGCTTGTGGCATGTGGCGTAACAGGCGGCAGCGGCGGAATAGCGGCTGTGCTTGGCATTGCAGCCATAGTATGCGTTGCGGCGGCGGTAGCGGGCGAGATGTTTCAAGACCTCAAAGCAGGACATCTGCTCGGCGGTACTCCGTGGAAAATGCAAATAGGCGACATCATAGGCGTTATTCTTGCCGGTGTCGTGATGTTTGGCGTTCTGATACTGCTCAATCAGGGCGATATTAATGCCGGTCAACATGCTACTCCGGCATACGAGGGCGGTTTCGGCAGTCCGCATTTACCCGCTCCGCAGGCAGGCCTGATGGCAATGCTGTCGAAAGGCATTGTAGGCGGCGAAATGACGTGGATACTGATTATTGCAGGTATGTTGCTCGGCATGGCGTTCATTTTGATGAGCGTTAAAAGCCCGATGCTGATATTTGTAGGCATGTATTTGCCTTTCGGAACAGTGTTTGCCATATTTGTCGGCGGCTTGATAAAAGGCGTTCTCGACATGTACGTCAAAAAGCGTAAAAGTGATGAAAAGTCGGTCGAAAACACCGGTACCTTGCTTGCATCGGGTCTGATAGCCGGAGAAGCGCTCATGGGATTAGTGATAGCCAGTTTCGCAGTGTTTAACATCTTCCTGACAGATATTATTTTCCCTGCCAACTATCATCCTAACTATTTGATTGGCATAGCAATAGTAATTGTTTTGGCATATTTCATGATTAAAACGCCACTGAAACGGAAGAATGACATTACAACTCTTTGAAATAGCAGACTTGCTGCCGCAAAAGGCGCCTTTCATTATGATTGACCGCCTGACGCATTATGACGAGTGTCAAACAAAAACCGAACTGACCGTGCGCGATGATAATGTATTCTGCCACAACGGGATTATGACTGAAACAGGACTTATCGAAAATATAGCCCAAACTTGTGCCGCACGCGAAGGTTACAAGGAAAAGACCCTGCCCGACCGCTCCGGCGATATTAAAATAGGTTTTATAGGGATGCTTAAATCAATGACTTTTTATCGCTGTCCGCGTGTCGGTGAAACGCTCGTAACTACTGCCGTTATACGCCAAGAAATCTTTGATTTTACATTAGTCGGCGCTAACGTCGTTTCAGACGACGAAATGCTCGCCGAAGGAGAACTGAAAATTTATCTGACAGAGATGAAGTAGTTGAGAGTTGAGAGTTGAGAGTTGAGGGGACGAGGGGACGAGGGGCAACAAATTAAAAGTCGCAGCATCAAGGAAAGACGGTACCCCTAAACCCTTGCAGTGGTTTTAAACCCTGCAAGCGGTTTGGAGAAAGCAGACGGTACCACGTCATTGCGAGGATGTTAACGTACAGGGCATTCGTCATTGCGAGGAACGAAGCAATCCAGATAAAAACCTGTAAATCCTGCCTCTCCTGCAATCCTGTAATTTCTGGATTGCTTCGTTCCTCGCAATGACGTG